>JBIIVA010000159.1:0-5748 GCA_044339705.1 Crocinitomicaceae bacterium | reverse complement strand
CAAATGCCTTAAAAGGAAGTTTATTAAAACAAAGTAACCTGTTCGAAGCCTTAAATTTCAGGTATTTTGGACCCGTTGACGGACACGACGTAATCGGTTTGGCAAAAGTATTAGAGGATTTGAAAGATATTCCTGGACCAAAAATTCTTCATTGCTTAACCAAAAAAGGTGCTGGATACAAATTTTCAGAAGAAGGAAATCCAACCAAATGGCATGCTCCAGGTGTTTTTAATAAAGAAACAGGTGAGATCGTTAAAATTGTTCCGAAATCACCTCAGTCTCCGAAATATCAGGACGTTTTTGGACACACGATTGTGGAGTTAGCAGAGAAAAATGACAAAATAATGGGTGTAACTCCGGCGATGCCATCTGGCTGCTCGTTGAATATTATGATGCAATCCATGCCGGATCGTAGTTTTGATGTTGGAATTGCTGAGCAGCACGCGGTTACTTTCAGTGCAGGTTTAGCTACTCAAGGGCTAGTTCCTTTTTGCAACATCTATTCTTCGTTTATGCAGCGTGCTTTTGACCAAGTTTTGCATGATGTTGCCATACAAGATTTGAACGTTGTATTTTGCTTGGATCGCGGTGGACTGGTTGGGGCAGATGGAGCAACGCACCACGGGGCATATGATTTGGCGTATATGCGGATGATACCAAACATGGTTGTCTCAGCACCGATGAATGAAGAAGAACTAAGAAACTTGATGTATACCGCTCAATTGGAAAATCAAGGCCCATTCTCTATTCGTTATCCAAGAGGAAATGGTGTAATGACTGAGTGGAAAACACCGCTTCGCGAAATAAAAGTTGGAACAGGAAGAAAAGTTACTAATGGAAACGATGTTGCTATTTTAACAATTGGACATCCCGGTAATTTCGCGCAAGATGCGATTTCAGAATTAAACCAACTTGGAGTTTCTGCAGCCCACTACGATATGCGTTTTGTTAAACCAATTGATGAAATCCTCTTACATGAGGTATTTACCAAATTTAAAAAGGTAATCACCATTGAGGATGGATGCATTATGGGTGGTTTTGGTTCTGCAGTTCTAGAATTCATGGTTGACCAAGGTTATTCAGCACAAGTGATACGTTTGGGAATCCCTGATGAATACATCCATCACGGAACTCAAGAGGAGCTTTGGGCAGATTGTGGATTTGATAAAAAAGCAATTTTAGAGACAGTAAAAAATATGTTTTCATTATCGGATGGTGTAAATCAACTGAAAGAAAACATGGCTTAGTGTCAATTTTCCATTAACTTGGTATAAAAAAACGGAGCCAATGCCTACCGAAAACATTCTGGATAATCAAGCAAACACAACTATAAATGCTCCATACAAGAAAAACGTTGGTGCATTGATAACACTTATTAGTATCTTCTTTTTTTGGGGATTTGTTGCGGCAAGCAATGACATATTAATTCCTGTTTTCAAAAAAGCGCTAGATTTATCACAATTCGAATCACAGTTGATTTCATTTGCTTTTTATGTCGCTTACACGGTAGGTTCGATTCTCTATTTTGTTATTTCAGGTCTGATGAAGAAAGATATTCTAAATGCTATTGGATATCGAAATGGTCTGGCGCTTGGATTGGTAATTTCAGCCATTGGGACGTTATTGTTTATTCCAGCATCCAACAACGCTTCGTTTATTCTGCTTATTTCCGGTTTATTCATTGTTGGCATCGGATTTTCACTACAACAAATAGCAGCAAATCCATTGGCTATTCAAATGGGGGATCCTTCGAAAGGAAATATTCGCTTGAGTTTAGCTGGAGGAATAAATAACGTTGGAACAACCATTGGACCTATTATCGTTTCTTTTGCCATTTTTGGGGGTATGTCAAGCGGAAATTCCACTTTAAATTTAGAAGCTGTCCAGAAACCCTATTTAGTTTTAGGCGCTGCCTTTCTAATCGCAGCATTAGTTTTTAAATTCTCGAAAGTCCCCGACCATATTGGAGATCAATCGGAGAAAAAATCCGTTAGCATTATTGAAACAATGAGTTATCCTCAAGTAATGCTCGGCATGGTAGCTATTTTTCTTTATGTTGGTGTTGAAGTTGCTACAGCAAGCAATTTACCTGAATTTATGAAACAGAAACTTGGAACACCAGAAAATGCAGTAGCTCCATATGTTTCTTTGTTTTGGGCAAGCCTAATGATTGGTCGTTGGACTTCCGCCGCGGGAGTTTTCGATTTGAGTGAACGCGCTAAATCCATGATGGGTGTAGTTCTGCCCTTTGCTGCTTTTGGTATATTTCTTTTAGTTAATTTAATCGCAGGCGCCAAACTCGAAGTTTTCTATCCGTATTTTGGAGTCGTAATTTTACTTGTAATAGCCGATAAATTAAGCCATGGTAATCCGGCGAAGCAATTGTTACTTTATTCACTGTTGGGAATAGCGGCGCTTATTTTCGGAATTTTTGCCTCAGGAATGATAAGCGTTTTTGCGTTTATCTCGGTTGGTCTTTTTTGTAGCACGCTTTGGCCATGTATTTTTACATTGGCGATTAACGGCTTGGGTGAAAAAACGAATACTGCTTCAAGTTTGTTGATCATGATGATTTTGGGTGGCGGCTTTATCTCGACCTTGCAAGGAGCTTTGGCATCAGATAATTTACTTGGAATCCAACATTCTTATTGGGTTGGGGTTCTTTGTTTCTTATATCTTGCTTTTTATGCCTATCGAATGAAGCAAGTGCAATTCGATCAAAATAATCGTTAACTTTAGAAATCATTAAATGATTATTATTAAAACTACTTTATTTTTCTTCTTTCTTTTGTTTCTTTCAGGATACAATGCACAGACTTTTGAGGACGAAAGAAGTGTTATCTCATACATGGAAGGTAAATCATTTTATAATTCTGAGAATGGGTTACAAATTGAATACGGCTACATTTCCGCTTATAACACTTATGGAATTAAGATCCTAAATAAAAACGGTGCTAAATTCTATTTTATTAATGTCGAAATTACGGCATATGGTTCATTTGCAGATTTATATGGCATGAGTCCCGAGGATGGAAGTTCATTTGGATTTCGAGCTTATCCAAATGAACTAATTGTTGGAAGGGGCGAAGAAGGGGAACAAACTTTTTATTTAAAATAATGTTTAGACGGATATTTTGAATGTTGAATGCGAAACCTAATTACTACATTAATCGGATTAATTTTATTTTATAATATTTTTTATTCCCAAAGTTTAATTAACAACGGATCCTTTGAGTTTGGTGGTCCAGGTGTTGGTTTTGTTGTTGATGGAAGTGGTTATAACCTGATTTCTCCGCCATTTTCAGGTAATACCAATGCTGGAGATTATGCTTTCGTAACTAATCCAAATTCTATAGCGCCTTATTTTGCTTCAACTGGCGACCATACAACTGGATCTGGAAAAATGATGGTGATTGATGGCACCACTAATGGCGGACAACAGCGATTTTGGAAGGCTGGAAATAACGGTGGGGGAGTATGTAACCTAGTAGTTGGACAGACCTACTCATTTAAATATTGGATCCGATCTATTTCCAATTCAAATTTCGCAAATATTGGCGTTTCCTTTAATAATGCGACTTCATCGCTTGTTTCAGGTTCTGTTGTTTCCCCGCAAGTGAGTGCAGGGTGGCAGGAGGTGGTTTACTCATTTGTTCCAGCAAATGCCTGTGTTAATATTGAACTTTACAACAACACAACAGACGCTATTGGCAATGATTTTGCAATTGATGACTTAGGGGTTTTCGCGCCTCCATTACCGTTAACTGCAACTTATTCCGTTACACAACCAAATTGCTCGAATGAAAATAGCGGATTTATTGCAGTTTATCCCAAAGGAGGCGTTTCACCTTTCGAATTTGAATTGAGCGGCTCATCTTTAACAGGTCCAATAATAAACAATACAGGTACTTTTTCAAATTTATCAGGTGGAACATATAATTTTGTAGTAACCGACGGAAACGGATCATCATACTCCGAACAAAATATTCAAATAAATACAATTTCTCCGTTAGTCACTTCTCCCCAAGATACGAGTATTTGCTTGGGAAACACAATTACGTTAACAGCTAGTGGCGGAACTTCGAATTACACATGGGCTTCAAATAATTCAGTTGAATCTGGCTTTCCAGTTGTTTCATCATCAGTTACGGTTAGCCCAACTATTTCAACAACCTACACGGTTAGTGCCAGTGTAAACAACCTCAACCTTATAACGAATGGTGATTTTGAGCAGGGCAATAATGGTTTTCGAACTGATTACACATATTATGATCCTTCAAACCCGACAGGTGCGCAACGGGCTTATGGAATTACTACTAATTCAGATTCATGGTTTAATCAATTTTCGTCCTGTGTAGATCACACCTCTGGATCCGGTAAAATGATGGTGCTGGATGGATCAACTTATAACCTTGGCAACGATCCTTTTTGGTGTCAAAAAATAGCTGTGGAACCAAACAAAAATTATGTTTTCTCCTATTGGGTGACTAGTGTTTCTTCTCTTAGTCCTGCAATTATTAAAAGCAATTTAAATGGGATTTTACTTGGTTCTTTTTCTGTTCCAAGCTCAACATGTTCTTGGTCACAAGTGACATACAATTGGAACTCTCTGAATAATACTTTAGCAGAAATTTGTATGGTTGATGAAAACGATGTCGGTGCCGGAAATGATTTTGCCATTGATGATATTTCATTTCAAACCTCGGCAAATTGCACCAATCAGGTGACTGTAAGTATACTCAACGAAAACACGTCAGCTAGTTTCAGTTATCCAGCCTCAATTTGTTTGAATGACGGAGTAATAGCACCAATTTTGGGAACTGGATTTAACCAAGGAGGAACATTTCAATCAACTTCTGGCTTATCCATAAATAATTCTAATGGATCAATAAATGTCGATTCAAGCGAAGCAGGAAATTATGTTATACAATATTCCTTTAATTTATGTGGTAATAACCTAACCAGTAATGCAACGGTTTCAATTTTAGATCTACCGAGCGTAATTACTCTCTCTGGAGGAGATTCTTATTGCGAAGGAGAAAGTATTAATCCTATCAGTGCCTCTGTTTCGGGTTCAAGTCCATTTACAATTTATTACACCCTGAACAACGTTCCACAGAGCATCACTCAAAACACCTCGTCAATAAATCTTGGAACAAGTCCAGGAGTTTATGTAATTGATTCCATATCAGATAATCATTGTAGTAACTTCTCCTACTTAAGTGACTCGATTAAGGTTAATGAAATCCCTGACCCCCCGAATCTCATTGGAAATGATACGGTTTGTTTAAATTCAAATCCTGAGTCGATTCAAGCTCTAAATCCGAACGGATCAATTAATTGGTATTCAGATGAAAGTCTAAATTCACTTATTGCTTCGGGAAATATTTTCTTTCCAAATACCCAACAAAACTCGATTTATTATGCAACGCAAACCATGAATAATTGCGAAAGTTTGCCGTCCTCTTTCCAACTAATCACCAATGCTTGCGAAATAGCAATTCCAACTGCGTTCACGCCGAATGGTGATCTTGAAAATGATATTTGGGAGTTAGTAAACTTGGATCTATATTATCCTAAAAACAAAGTCAAAATATTTAATCGCTGGGGTAATGTTTTATTTGAATCCAATCCAGGAAAATATTCCGAAAACCCGTGGGATGGAAAATATGAAGATAAATTGTTACCCGTAGGAAGTTATTTTTATGTCATTGAGCTTTCGGATGATGGTTCAATTGAACCGCTTAA
>JBIIVA010000158.1:0-5832 GCA_044339705.1 Crocinitomicaceae bacterium | reverse complement strand
GAACGAGGTGAAGGAAATGAAAAAAGCGGATATTTCGAAGGAACAGTTAATTGACAATTATATTTATGCGGTTACTCAAACGAAAAGTAAGAAAGAATTATCAAAAAAGTTAAAGAAAATCAAGTCCTATGAACGTGTTACAGATATGACATCTGCTAAAATCCCAATTCCTCTCAAAATGACAGACTATTGGATAGCACCAGGGACTGAGGCTCAAAAAATGGAAGGTCAGGGAATGGTTTTCCAAAAGACATATTATGACGGAAAATCTGGATTCACCTATAATATGCAGGCTGGAAAAAAAGATATGACAACCGAAGAAATGGCTTTAAAGAAAAAGTCAAGTGGTCTTTTTCCTGAATTGAATTATGCGACTAATGGAATTGACTATGATTTGATTGGAATCGAAAATCAAAATGGTGTAGACTTTTATGTTGTAAAAATGATTGAGGATTCATCTGAGTCCTATGATTACTACAATAAGACTAATTTCTTGAAGGAAAAATCGGTTTCAATAAGAAAGCAAGGTGAGGAAACTGTAGAAACAACAAGTGTTTTAGGTGATTACAAAGATGTTAAGGGAATACTTTTTCCACACAGTATGTCTTTATCTGTTGGAGAAATGTCATTTTCAGGAAAAGTGTCCAAAATGATTGTAAATGGAAAAATAGACTTGAAAGACTTCAAGGAATAATTATTTCGACTTTAACTAAAACTCCCATCTTTTTTCGATGGGAGTTTTTTATTTAAACAAGAATTGAAGAGAAACATGTAAGCGTTTCTGCCAGGCTTGTTCGCTATGATTTTCACCAGGGAAGAATTTGGTTGTCCAATTATTCGAATTAAATCCTTTCTCTCGCATGATCTTGTCAATTGTTTTTTGAATGTTGGGATAGAGCGCATCCAAAGTCTGATCGCCACAATCGAAGTAAACTTTATGATTTTTTCGATTTGGCAACTTTTTTCTTAAATAATTTGACATTTCCTGAGGAAATAAATTGTTTACAAGTGAAAAAGTTCCTGGCCAATGCGTTGAGATGCAAGCAGCACCGCCGAAAATTTTTGGATATTCACAAATGGCATAAATAGTAATTAATCCGCCCATACTGCTTCCTGCAATAAATGTATTTGAAGGGTTTGTATAAACGGAATAGTTTTTATCTATATATGGCTTCAACTCCCTAGTAATGAATTTTAAATAGTTATCGGAATTGGGATGAAAATCTGTTTTGATTCTCCCCACTTTTTTTAATTGAGCAGAAACTGAATCCCTCTGATTTTTTGACATCGATTCAAATGGTTTTTGAGGAAAATAATCATGATGTCTTGTGCTATCAATATTCCATATACCGACAATAATAAAATTTCCAACTGTTTTCTCTGAGATTAAAGATTGAGCAGTTTCGTCAGCATTCCAAGATTGTTTGTTCCATGTAATTTCAGGATCGAACAGCATTTGCCCATCATGCATGTATAGAACTGCGTATTTGGATTTTGAGGAATAATCATTAGGAATCCATATATCAATATTTCTAGGTTGAACATAATTAGATTTGAAATTTTCAATACGTTCAATTTTTCCTTGTGTAACTTTTGGAATTGGTTGCTGACAATGAATGTCAATAGAATTATTTACTAAAAGTATAATAAAGGCAATAGTTCTATTTCTCATAAAGCATTTACAATTTGCTCATAAAACGCTCCTATTTTATTTTTCTTATTGATAAAATGCAATTCAAGAATCCAGTATCTTTCTTTACCATTTTCATCGGAATTAAATAAGTCTAATTCACTTTCAGGATGAATGTATAAGTGGTAATTCTCAGATTCAAGTCGTTCATGGGGGAATTCTCCAATTAAATGGCCAGCAATTTCGCCTCCAAACTCCCACCCATAATCGATCGCTTTTTGAGTCGCATATTCAAACAATTCACATGATTTTAGTTTATTGTGACCTTGAAACCATTCTTGGGTCTCTTTCCATGCTTTTTCAATGTCATTTTTTATTTTGATTTTTTCAGAGTTATTACCTAAAACATAGGTTCGACCTAAATCTGCTTCCCAACGATCTATAATCGGTCCAAAATCGAAAAACAGAATGTCATCATCTTGTAATTTGCGATTAGGTGGGTTTTCTTTGTATGGGTAAAGGGTATTTTCTCCTGATCGAACGATTCGTTTATGCCAATGTTTGTTTATGTCAAATTGGTTTTTTGCTAATTCGTAAATTTCTTCATTCAAAGTTAACTCATCCTTACCTGGCACAACGAGATTCTGATTCTCTATTTCATTAAATAAATCAATTGCAATCTTTTCTGCAATTAATAAATTTGATTTTAAAGAACTCATTAATTTCTATTTTTTTCTTGAATTGACAGCTTCATAAACAACGTGTTGAATTTCTGTTCGAATTCCCATGTCTCTCAATTTCCAATTGTCTTGATCCGGATGAACTCGATTCGAAAGAAACACAAAAATTACTTTATCTTTGGGATCAGCCCAGGCAAGAGTACCAGTGAAGCCAGAATGTCCAAAACTTTGCTGAGAAGCTAATTTATCACAAGTTCCACCACCGCTTGCATTAGGTCTGTCGAATCCCGCTCCACGTTTATTTCCGGGAAATTGTTGTTTGGTGAATTCTTCAGTTGTCTTTGCGTCAAAAAACTGCATGCCAGCATAAGAACCTTTATTCAAAAACAATTGCATAATACTCGCTAAATCGGTTGCATTTGAGAAAAGTCCCGCATGTCCTGCAACACCTCCCAACATAGCAGCACCAGGATCATGAACAGATCCGTGAAGCAATTGTTTTCGGAATACCATGTCGCGTTCAGTTGGCACAATGAAAGATTTATCGAAAAAATTGAGGGGTAAATAACGAGTGGATCTCAATCCCATAGGTTTGTATATGTTTTCTAATAGATATAAGTCTTGGCGTTTACCGGCTTGTTTTTCGAGTATTTTTTGTGTAAAATAATAGCATAGATCCGAATATTCATATTTTTTAGCACCTAGCGGTGTTGCCAAAATTTGTTTGTATAAACTGTCAACATAACTCTTTTTCATATAAATTCCTTCAGCTACTCTCAAATCAAATCCCTCCTTATCAACATTGGAATAGATTTCTGGGATAAGTTGCCCATTCATGATTGTTTTTTTATAAAAAGCTATGAAAGGAGTTAAACCTGATTGATGAGCCATCATATCCTTAATTACTATAGAACCATAATTCGTTTTACCGGTCACTTCAGGAATATAATCGCGCAAAGATTTCGATAAATCAAATTTATTTTGCCAGTTTAAGTGCATGGCTAATAATGTTGAGGCCGCTATTTTTGTGATTGAAGCAATATCAAAGAGATCTTGATCTTTGACGAGTTCTTTCTTGATTTCATAGGTATGGGAACCATAACTTTTCCTGAAAATTATTTTGTCTTCAACCGCTACCACAATCTGACAACCTGGGTAGGCTCCCGCTTTAATCCCATTTAACGCAATTTCATCGATTTTCTTTAATTTGATGGGATCTAAACCAACTTCCTCAGGAGTCGTAAATTTTAGCCTTCCATTTGGTTTTATTTCAATGCCTGAATCTTTTGGAAAATGATTCAATTTTAGTTGAGTTTTACCTTTCGTTCCTATGGCTCCAAACAAAAGTTGCGCAATTCTATTCTGAGCTATTTGATGATTTTCATGACCTAAAACTACCGCATCAAATTCATCACAATTTATTGAATTCACATAATCATCTGAGCCAAATAAGATGAGGATTTTTTTACATGATTTTGGTACTTTTTGTAAAATATTGGACGAAATCGAATCTTTAATTTTATCCTTATCGGTGGCATGCATGCTGATTATAAAGATGTCAGAAGATTTAAATGAGTCTAATTGTGCATCATTTATTAAACTTGATGCAGGTACTTGTATGCAGGGAATATTTGCAAACAATTCAATTCCTTCTCTGAAATATTCCGATTCACCACCAATACTTAGGACAGAAATATGAGGCTTTAAATTACCAAGAGGAAGTAGTGAGGTCTCATTTTTTAAAATAACAATTGATTCTTCATATACTAATGCTTGGTCAAAATCTTTTAATTTATTTAAATGAATGAGCTTCTCCGAAAACCATTTTTTTGGTGCCTTAACAAACTCTAGCTTGACTTTTTTTTGATCCACACAAAATGAAAATAGTATGGTGAGACTTGCGGCTACAGAAACCACACTTGTGAATGCATATTTCTTGAACATTTGATTTTTATTTTACAAATATATTCCTTTCATCTCTTGTAATAGCTGAATTTAGAATGAAGTATTAACAAATGACTATTGATTTAGCAAAAATAAAACCAAAGTCTTAGTGTAAGTGTAACACTAAGCTTAATATACGATTTTTTTTTATTTATTATGATTTTTTTTCTCAACAGGTTTATTTATCGTTGTTGGAAAAAACCCAATAATTTCGTTTAGTTTTGGTTCGTTTAGGATTAATTTTGCACCTCATAATATAGCTTCTTGCTAAGAATATTTAATATGGAATTAACAGGAAAATATGGTTCCAATTCAGATTTAGCAAAGTCAATCGGACTGGCTAATCTAGGAACTCAGTTCTGGAACCTAACTCCCGCAGAACTTATCGAAGATTGCATCATTACCGGAGAAGGGATTTTAACCGATACTGGAGCTCTGGCTATTGAGACTGGAGAATTTACTGGAAGATCACCAAAGGATCGTTTCATTGTTCGGGATGAGATTACAGAAAACTCAGTTTGGTGGGGTGATGTAAACATAGGTTTTTCTCCGGATAAGTTTGATGCATTGTTCAATCGTATGAAGGCATATTTGAATGATAGAGATGTTTATGTTCGCGATGCCTATGCTTGTGCGGATTCAAATTATCGTTTGAATATTCGAGTTGTTACTGAATTACCTTGGTCGAATTTGTTCGCATATAATATGTTTCTTCGTCCAACTGATGCTGAAATTCAAAATTTTAACCCAGATTGGCATGTTGTATGTATTCCAAGTTTCAAGGCTGATCCTGCTATAGATGGAACACGTCAACATAATTTTGCCATTCTCAATTTTGCTAAAAAAATCATTTTAATAGGTGGAACTGGTTATACAGGTGAAATAAAGAAAGGCATTTTTTCTGCTTTAAATTTTATTCTTCCTCATGATAAGAATGTGCTTTCCATGCATTGTTCTGCCAATATTGGTGAATCAGGGGACACTGCTGTATTTTTTGGTTTGTCCGGGACAGGAAAAACGACTTTGTCTTCAGACCCTAATCGTCGTTTAATTGGTGATGATGAGCACGGTTGGTCTGAAAACTCGGTTTTCAATTTTGAGGGAGGCTGTTATGCAAAAACTATTGATTTGACACGAGAAAAAGAACCTCAAATTTTTGATGCAATAAAATTTGGTGCACTTTTAGAAAATATAGGTTTTGCTAACGAATCTTCAACTCCTGATTATACTGATAGTGGCATAACTGAAAATACGAGGGTTTCATATCCAATCCATCACATTGATAATATTGCTGTTCCATCGATTGGAGGTGCGCCGAAAAATATATTCTTTTTAACTGCTGATGCCTTTGGAGTCTTACCTCCTATTTCAAAACTAACAACTGAACAGGCTATGTACCATTTTATGTCGGGTTACACAGCCAAAGTTGCGGGAACAGAAGTGGGAATTACCGAACCAACAACAACTTTTTCTGCAGGTTTTGGCGCTGCATTTCTTCCACTACATCCGGCAAAATATGCAAAATTGTTAGGAGAAAAACTTGCAGGTACAAACATAAACGTGTGGTTAATTAATACA
>JBIIVA010000023.1:0-20645 GCA_044339705.1 Crocinitomicaceae bacterium | reverse complement strand
ATACAATGAATTGTCAGTTGTACAAATCCAAAAAATATGTAAAAGGAGATTTGGAGTCGGTGCAGACGGGTTAATCAAAATCAACGCATCAAAAAACGCCTCTTTTTACATGGACTACTACAACGCTGATGGGAGTCAAAGTTTTTGTGGTAATGGTGCTAGATGCGCTGTTAATTTTGCGAAAGAAATCGGAATCGATGTTGCAAAACCGATTGAATTTGATGCAATTGATGGACGTCACGAAGCGTCAACTGACGGTATTTCAGTGAAATTAAAAATGATTGATGTTGAACAAATAGTGAAAAAGGGAGAAGCCTTTGAACTTTACACAGGGTCACCTCATTATATTGAGTTTTCAGATGACATATCCTCAAAGCATATTATTTCTTTAGGAAGAACCATTAGATTTTCACCTCCCTACAAGGATCAAGGTATAAATGTTAATTTAATTAAAGAAATCAATTCGGATCATATCGCAATTGCTACCTACGAAAGAGGAGTAGAAGATGAAACATTGTCATGTGGCACTGGTGCAACTGCTTGTGCCTTACTCTGGGATTTTATTACCGATGAAAAATTAAACGAAGTTCACGTCAAAGTAAAAGGAGGGGAATTATCGGTTCAATTTGAGCGAAATGAAAAGGATGGATATTCAAATATTTATTTAATTGGACCGGCAACAAAAGTTTACGATGGAATCATTGAATTGTGACTTTGAATTTAATTCGATTGATTTAAAAATTGAGAATTTAAATCATCAAAAAAACCTCCTATGGATATTGCATGCTGATAGAATTCCACCACACATAGGAATCTCTGCTAAAGGTCTATTTTTTAGTCTCAAAGTGACCGGTAAAGATGAGTTTTTACCTGTTTTAAAACTACTTGATATTCTGAATTTAAAAAAAATCTCATCAGTGGTAATCGAGTTGAATTCATTATTCGCTGAAATGGAATTAGCGTATAAATATCAGCAATTTGATCGAGCTAAAGATTTGGAAAGTAGCTGTTTAGTGCCAATTAAAGAATTATTCCATTTAGATTCAAAAATCAAAAGATTAAAGGATTTATTAGATTTTCTTCAAGAAAAGAAATTGATAAATCGCGTATTTGGTTTAAATTTGACTGAAACCTATAAGGGAATTCCATTTTATACAACGGAGGATATTGAGTTCAGGTTGGAAAAACTAATGCATGCTAAAAGGTAATTCCATTTTTTTACGAGTTGTTGAAGCAGCCGATGCTACAAAACTTTTTTTATGGGAAAATGATCCTAAAAATTGGAAGGTTTCGAATACGGAAGTTCCATTCTCCATGCATGCCATACATCAATTAATCGAACAACAATCCAATATTAGGAATTCTGGTGAAATTCGATTTATAATCTGTTTGAATGAAAACGAAAATCCAATCGGTACTTTGGATTTGTACGATATAAATTTCAAACACGGTTATGCCACAATCGGAATCATGGTTGCAGAGGAGTCAGAGCGCAGAAAGGGATTTGCCTCAGAAAGTTTACGTTTAATATCGGATTATGCAAGAGATATATTGGATTTAACAAATTTACAGTGCACCATTCATGGTGACAACGATCGAAGTATTACACTTTTTGAGCAGTTTGGCTTCAGCAGAGTGGGTATTCGAAAAAATTGGTTGAAGTTTAAAGGAAAAAGATTTGACGAAATAAGTTATCAATTATGTCTAAAAGAAATTTAATCATAAGTGGGATTGTCCTATCGCTCGTGTTAGTTGCAATTGCAGCTCCAAAAATCATGCTTTTTCTTGCTGGGAATGCAAAAAGTACAAATGAAAGTCCTACCGAGTTTTATATAAAAGAACCTTTGGATTTATATGGATTGGCCGAACAGTTGAAAAATCAAGGAATCATTGATGACACAAAAGGATTTATTTCAGTTGGTGAATATAAAGGTTTGAACAAGGATAAAATTGCACTTGGAAAGTATTTGATTGAAGAATCAACTAGCTATCGAGCGATGTTGAATGGATTTACAATTAACGCCAACGGCAATGGAAATGCAGAATTAGAGGTTGAGGTTACGTTTACGAATTGCCGTGATATTTATCAAATGTCTGGTAAGTTGTCTAAAATTTTGGCTTTGGATAGTGCACGTTTGGTTGATTTTTTGATAGATGGGAATACCTTAAGTCGATTGGGATTCACAATTGAGCAATTACCCGCATTATTCATTCCTGACACGTATAAAATGTTTTATGATACGGACGAAGAACTTTTTGTTGATCGAATGGCTGCTGAATTCAAACAATTTTGGACAGCAGACCGAAAGGCTAAGCTTAAAAAGGTTGGGTTGGAATCTCCAAGTCAAGCGGTGACTTTAGCAAGTATTGTATATTCAGAGCAATCAGTGAATTCTGATGAATGGCCAATTATTGCTGGGTTGTACTTGAATCGTGTTAAACAAGGAATGAAATTGCAATCGGATCCCACGTTTAAGTTCTGTTGGGGAGATAAACTGAAAGGAGTTCAACGATTGCTAAATGTTCATAGAGATATTGATTGTCCATACAATACTTATAAAATCAATGGGTTGCCTCCCGGGCCAATTTGTTTGCCTTCGCCCAAAGTTGTTGATGCGGTGTTGAATCGTGCGAATGTGGACTACATCTACATGTGCGCGAAGCCCGACTATACCGGTCGCCACAATTTCGCTGTTTCAGGTGCTGAACATATGAAAAATGCTGATATTTTTCAAAAATGGTTGGCGGCTGAATTGCGAAAAAAAGAGGGTAGATGAGGAGAAGGTCATTTTTGAAGAAGAAAACGATTATACTTTCAAATATCTTAGCATATATTACCTGCCGTTCAGTGTTCATTAAAAACATGAAGTGAAATTGAAGGGTTCTTTCTTGTTTTGTTGACGGAAAATCACACTAAATTGGACTTTGCTTAAATGAATGAACTGGAATTAAAAAAACTGAAATTTAGTTGTTCCGAAGCACTGAAGGTAGAGAGCAGAAACCTAACATTTCTTGCGATTTATTACTTCTTAATGTTGTATTGAGGAAGTGGATATACTTAAATCTTCATGAGCGCTCTGAATTGCAAATGTAATTGAAGGTCAGAATAGATAATTTAAGATATTTGAAATGTTTTTAAGAATGTATTTTTATTTAAAATTTTAAATCAATAATAAATGAGTTATTCGTATCAAATGAAATCACTCCAAGAATACAATAAACGATATAAAATGAGTGTTGATGAACCTGAGTATTTTTGGGGTGAAATTGCGAGTCATTTTGTTTGGAAAAAGAAATGGGATCAGGTTCTGAATTGGGATTTTAAAAGTCCGTCTGTAAGGTGGTTTGAAGGTGCTAAATTGAACATTACAGAAAATTGCTTGGATCGACATTTAAAAGACAAAGCGAATGTTCCGTCAATCATTTTTGAACCCAACAACCCAAAAGAGGAAAAGGTAACGTTGACCTACCAGCAACTTTTTGATCAAGTTAATCAATTTGCCAATGTTCTGAAAAATAATGGTGTAAAAAAAGGTGATCGTGTATGTATTTATATGGGAATGATTCCGGAATTAGCAATTGCAACTTTGGCTTGTGCTCGAATTGGAGCAATTCACTCTGTTATTTTTGGTGGATTTTCGGCTCAAGCAATTGCTGATCGCTTGGAAGATGCACAAGCTGAATTCATTATAACGTGTGATGGTGCTTTTCGTGGTCCAAAAGACATTCCACTGAAAAACGTGGTTGATGATGCGTTGATTGGAAATCAAACGGTGAAAAAAGTCATCGTTTACCTGAGAACGCACACGCCGGTTAGTATGCTCAAAGGACGTGATGTTTGGTGGAGCGATGAAATGGAAAAAGTAAGAAACCAAGGACAATTCTTTTGTGAGCCGGAAGAAATGGATGCCGAAGACACTCTTTTTATTCTTTATACTTCAGGTTCAACGGGTAAACCAAAAGGAGTTGTTCACACAACCGCTGGATACATGGTTTGGACAAATTACACCTTTGTCAATGTTTTTCAATACCAACCCGGACAAGTTCATTTTTGTACCGCAGACATTGGTTGGATTACCGGACACAGTTACATTGTTTACGGACCATTGAGCGCCGGAGCAACAACCTTAATGTTTGAAGGAATTCCAACATGGCCGGATGCAGGTCGTTTTTGGGAAATCGTTCAAAAATACAACATTGATATTTTATATACAGCACCAACAGCCATTCGAAGTTTGATGGGATTTGGTTTGGACACCATCAACGACAAAGATTTGAGTTCGTTAAAAGTATTGGGATCTGTGGGAGAGCCGATTAATGAGGAAGCTTGGCATTGGTACCATAAACATATTGGAAAGGAAAATTGTCCGGTGGTGGATACTTGGTGGCAAACGGAAACGGGTGGAATTATGATTTCGAATTTGGCGAATGTCACTCCGGGAATTCCTTCCTATGCTACCTTGCCATTGCCTGGGGTTCAACCTTGCTTGGTGGATGATTCCGGTAATGAAATTCAAGGAAATGACGTTTCTGGAAATCTGTGTATTAAATTTCCTTGGCCAGGGATGATTCGCACAACTTATGGTGACCACGAGCGCTGTCGACAAACCTATTTTTCAGTTTACGACAATAAGTATTTTACCGGAGACGGTTGTTATAGAGATTCAAACGGAAATTACCGAATAACGGGTAGGGTAGATGATGTGTTGAATGTCAGCGGTCATCGCATTGGAACAGCGGAAGTGGAGAATGCAATCAATATGCACACGGGTGTCATTGAAAGTGCCGTTGTCGGTTATCCGCACGATATCAAAGGACAAGGAATTTATGCCTATGTGATTTTTGATAACACACATGGCGATGCGGAATTGACTAAAAAAGACATCATTCAAACCGTTTCCCGAATAATTGGTCCAATAGCAAAACCGGATAAAATTCAATTCGTTCCCGGTCTTCCAAAGACTAGGAGCGGAAAAATCATGCGCCGGATTTTACGGAAAATTGCTGAGGGGGATACCTCGAATTTAGGAGATACAAGTACCTTGCTTGATCCATCTTTGGTAGATGTTATAAAGGAAGGAGCTTTTTAATTCAAAACGTCTAGATTACAGGAAATTAGTATCTTCGCGAAAACTATTTTAATGCGTGTTTACCTTGATAATGCAGCTACCACGCCAATTGCTCCTGAAGTTGTGGAGGCGATGTTGCCTGTTTTGAGGGAGAATTTTGGGAACCCATCTTCAACTCATTTTTATGGTCGTAATGCGAAAGCGCTTATTGAAACTTCTCGTAGAATAATTGCAAAACATTTAAATTGTCAGGCATCTGAAATTATTTTTATGTCAGGTGGAACTGAAGCTGATAACATGGCTTTACATGCAGCTGTCTTTGAATTAGGGGTGAAACGAATAATTACAACGGACATAGAACATCATGCCGTTGGACATACGATTGAGGCATTGGCAAAACATGATCACGTAGAAATGAAATTGGTTCGAGTTGACAACAAAGGAAATGTTGATCTAAATCATTTGGAAGAGAATTTAAATGATGGAGTTCCAACTTTAGTTTCTTTGATGCATGCCAATAATGAAATCGCAACCTTGCTTCCCGTCAAAAAAGTTTCAGAAATATGCAGAAAGTATGGAGCTTATTTCCATTCAGACACAGTTCAAACGATGGGGCATTATGAATTCGATTTGCAAGATTTAGATATTGATTTTATTACCTGCGCCGCGCACAAATTTCATGGGCCAAAAGGAATCGGATTTTTGTATGTTAATAAGAAAACCAAAGTTGGTTCATTCATTCATGGAGGTTCACAAGAACGAGGATTGAGAGGAGGAACAGAAAATATCTATGGTATTGTTGGATTGGCAAAAGCTGTTGAATTGGCTTACGAACATATTTCTCAACATCAAAAACACATTCAATATTTGAAATCATATATGATTGAAAAACTACAAGAACTATTTTCAGATGTTGCTTTTCATGGAGAAATTGAACCTGAAAAATCGCTTTATACGGTATTGAATGTTAGTTTGCCAAAGACCGAAAAATCTGGTTTACTGCTGTTTACACTCGATTTGAAAGGCGTGGCAGTTAGCGGCGGAAGTGCTTGCTCATCCGGAGCAACAAAAGGTTCTCATGTTTTAGAGGGAATTAAAGCTGATTTAGGCAGGCCAAATGTTCGTTTTTCATTTTCTCGATACACCACTAAAGAAGAAATAGATTTCGCATTGGAACAGCTTAAGTCTGTTTATTCGGTCAATTTGGTTTAGTAGATGAACCCAAATCGAAAGAAAATTTTATTCTTAAGTTCTTGGTATCCCTCCGAGATTAGTCCAACTAATGGGAATTTTGTCCAAAAACATGCCGAATCGGTTCAATTGAATAACGATGTTGCGGTGTTAGCCATTTTTTCTTCTAAAAAAGATTTAGAGATTCGAATTGAGGAGAAGGAGAATCAGGGTGTTCGAGAAATAATCGTTTATTATCCCAAAAAAAACTTTCTATGGTTTCCCAATTATTTTTTGCATTACAAAGCATTTAGACTAGGTTTTAAAAGAGTCCAGGATTATTTTAATAAAATTGATCTTGTGCATCTCAATGTAATTTTTCCACTCGGGATTTGGGCTTTGTGGCTCAAATGGTTTCAAAAAATACCCTATGTAATTACCGAACATTCTACTTTTTACAATTCAAATTCATTACATGAAAAATCAAAATTCAAATATTGGTTTGCAAAAGTGATTTTAAGGCATTCATCTATTGTTTTACCGGTAAGTGAGGATTTGGGAAGGAGTTTGCAAAAAATAGACTCAAAACCTCCAATGCGATTTATTTCGAATGTTGTAGATTCCAATATTTTCAAGTTGAAATTAGAAAAATTGGATCAAGATCGAAAGAATTTCATTCATATTTCTACCGCTATCGATAAACACAAAAATGTAACGGGCATCATTCGTGTCTTTTCAGAATTGAAGAAAATTAGATCTGATTTCCACCTTCATTTTGTAAGTGATGGTGATATTCAAGTACTAATTGATCTTGTAAACGAGTTAAATATAAATTCAGTTATCAGCTTTTATCCAACAAAAACAACGCAGGAGATAGCATACATGGTAAGTGAAAGCGATGCACTTGTTCTTTTTAGTAATTATGAAAACTTCCCGTGTGTTATTGCTGAATCATTTATGTGTGGAGTTCCGGTAATTTCCACCAATGTGAATGGAATACCTGAACATGTAAATTCATCCCACGGAATTCTGATAAAAAGGGGGGATGAAAAAGAATTGCTGCGTGCATTAAATGATTTTTTAGATGAAAAATTCACTTTTAATCCGATTGAATTAAGAAATTATGCGCTTAAACATTTTAGTTACGAAGAAGTGTCTTTGAAATTTAATGAAGTTTACGAACAAGTGCTTTAAACAATAAAAACAAACTAATTCAGTTTTAAACTTTCATACATAAAATGATAAAAGTTATTGCCAGTAATTTTTCCGTTCGATTGTTTTCAGCAATAGCCAATTTATTGATTGCGATTATTATCTCTCAGGTATTGGGCGCTTCAGGAAAAGGTGAACAAAGTATCATTTTAGCTTGTATCACCATCATTTTGTTGGCTACAAATTTGGTTGGAGGAGCATCTATCGTTTACTTAACGTCGAGAATTGGAATCAAAAACATCTTAATCACGTCCTATCTTTGGACAGCTCTTGTAGTCATGCTTTGCTATCTTTTTCTTACGAGTATTCCTGCTATTTCACTGAAATATAATTTGGTCATTACTTTACTTAGCGGAATAAATTCACTTGCATCTATAAATTCATCCATTTTAATTGGTAAAGAGAAAATACAGAAAAGCAATTTAATCAATTTGTGTATTCCCGTTTTGACTCTTGTATCCATTGGAATCTTATTTTATATCCAAAATAGCTTAAGTATTACAAGTTACTTGATTTCATTGTTCGTGTCCTATAATGCCGCATTTTTGATGGGTGTTTTTTTTCTTTTCTCTGAACGTTTAGAGGAAGATAAATATCGTTTCCAAGATTTTAAAGCGACATTTAAGGCTTTGTTTTTCTACGGTTTTCAGAATCAATTAGCACATATTTTTCAATTAGTTAGTTTTAGAATGAGTTACTTTTTATTAGACACACATTCCGGTCAGAAGGCTGTCGGAATTTATTCTAATGGATTGTCTATTTCAGAGTCAATTTGGATGATTTCAAGTAGTATTTCTTTGTATCAATACGCTCGAATTTCAAATAGCGATAATTCAGAATATGCGAAGAGGCTCACTGAACAATGCGCAAAATCAGGCTTGCTTCTAACTTTGTTTGCTCTGATTATAGTTTTAGCTTTGCCGGCAAACTTTTTTACTTGGCTATTCGGTTCCGAATTTCATGAAATCAAATTGCTCATTTTGATAATGGCGCCAGGTATTTGGATTTTTAACTATGCACTGATTATTGGCCATTATTTCTCTGGAATTGGAAAGTATTTTGTGAATGCAATTGCCTCGTTTGGAGGATTTCTAGTGACCCTGATTTTATTGCTTTTTTGTTCTGAAAAATTAAATATTTATTTCGCAGGCCTTGTAGCTGTTTCGTCTTATTTCGTTACTTCTTTGATTGTTATTATCTTTTATTGGAAAGAAGGCGGTAAATTTGTTGTTTTTCCAAGTTTTGCTGAAGTGAAAAAGTTAATGAATTCGTTGCCACAATCAAAGGAAAAACAATTGTTAGATGAACAAACTTAGCAAAATAGTAAAAGCATTTTTTCTTTTAATACGAAAGCCTCGTTTGATAAATTATATCCTGGATTCTAATGAAGCATGCGAGGAGGAATTTAGGAAGCAATTTCCAGAAGTGAATCCTACGCGACAAATTTCATTGAAATCCATTTATAAATTTGACGATTCGATTTCGGTTACTCCATTTTCTTTTCTTAGCGGGTCTTCCTTGATTACAGATTTTGTTTTACTAAAGTTGGCATGCTTGAGAACCCAAGCTACGGATTATTTCGAAATAGGAACTTGGAGAGGTGAGAGTGTCTCTAATGTTTCAAGTCTCGTTAAGAATTGTTACACCTTGAACCTATCTGACGAACAGTTAACAGCTCTTGGCTTATCAAAAAATTACATTGATTCGCATCGATTTTTCTCGAAAGAAAAGGAAAATGTAACACATCTTTTTGGTGACTCGAAAACGTTTGACTTCAGTAAATTGAATAAAAATTTTGACGTTATTTTCATTGATGGTGATCACCACACAAATGCCGTTGAATCTGATACTCGTCGACTTTTCCCATATTTGAAGTCGAATAATTCTATCATGGTTTGGCACGATGCCAAAAAAGACACTGAAAATATTCGTTATGAAGTTTTGTTGGGAATATACCGTGGAATTCCAAAAGACAAGCATAAAAATATCTATCTAGTTGAAAACACGCTTTGTGCCATTTATCTGGATGAGAAAGTTAAATTCGAAAATTTGAATTGTTATGAAAAACCGAAACATCAGTTTGATCTTGATGTTAGAATCAAGGTTTAGAGAGGATTTTTATCGAAAAGTGAATGTTCGTTGCATGATATAGCTCCAAACGACCACTATACATGAGGCCAAAACGTTTGCAATAGAGGGGAAAATAGAAAGAGCTTCTATGAAAAATTTGAGTAAAATCCAACTCAAAGAGTAAGAAACCAAGGCGCTCAGACCGTAACGGAACAATTGAATGTTTGCTTGTAACTCACTTCTTGTAAAAACCACATATCTATTTAATAAAAATCCAATAGTGAATGAAAAACAAAAAGTTACAAATGAACTGAAGGTGTAAGCCGAAATCGCCACATGTTTGTTATTTAGCCAGCTAAGATAAAAATGTGAGGTTTCCTTTAAGAAAACAAACTGATAAAAAAAGAAAAATAAGAACCAACTTAGAACTAGGTTACCCCCTCCGCAAGCTGCATAATAGTATGTCTCTTTTGGAATGAAACGCTTCACCAATGGATAGAAAAAATCCAATATAGATGTTATTATTTTATGCATACCATTCAATTTCGTAGCCGCTGTGACGTCTTATATTAATTACATGAAGGTTGTCAAATATTAAGTATTGCCCTCGGATTCCTGTCAAAACACCAGAAATTACAGGCGTTTTGTCAAATGTCATTGAGATTACTTTTTCGGGGTATATGTCAACGGGATAATTAATTTCTAAAACGTCCTCATTTTCCGTCATGAAATCCACTAAATCGGACGGAAGAATATCTTCGATTTGCCATTTTTCTTCTACCAGGTCAATTGATTCGTCTCGTTGATTTCGAAGCATATTTTGCCAATTTGTTTTATCCGCAAATACAGATTTTAAAGCAACCTCAATCAAGCCAGCTTGATGACGGTTTTTTGTTTCTGCAACAATAATGGCTTGATTTGCACCTTGATCTATCCATCGTGTTGGAACTTGTGTACATCTCGTTACTCCAACTTTCACAATATCAGTTGCAGCCAAATATACATAATGCGGTTGATTGTGATTCTTTTCTTCGTATTCTAGATCCCGTCCTTTCCCCAAATGAGCCTCGCAAAGTTCAGGATGAAGTATGCATGGACTAGCTTCAGGTGCTGCAATGTAACAGTTATAACAAAATCCTTCTCCAAAAGATTTTTTTGTTTTCTTTGAACATTTTCGACAAAAAATATTTCCAGTCCATTCTAATTTTATGACCTTGCCTAGCAAACCATTCAATTGAATTCTTGAATTTGAAATATCGAATGAGTAATTAACTACATCCGAAAATTCAGTTGACATTTTATTTAAGACAAATCTCATTCTTTTGGAAGAATATCCATTTTTGTTGCGAAATGGTAGCAATAATCTCTCAAATCTTCAGAAATTAGATGTTCACCTGTTGCTTTTTCAAAGGTGTCAGCCATTGTTAAGAGTGTTTGATGAAAAAACTGTTTCATTTCCTCTACCGTCATGTCTTTGGTCCATAAATCAATCTTCATGGTATTTTTCTCAGTAGGATCCCAAATGGAAAGCATAAAAGCACTAGCAGGAGCTTCTGATATTAATCCATCACTTGCATTCCATTTCATTTGCAACGGGAGATTATTTGAGTTTAAACCAACCTGTATGTTGATTTCAGATTTCTTAGCTATTTTTTCGTCCATTTTTAGTCGAGCTTATATTTTTGAAGAATTTCGTTGTAAGGGGTTTTAATGAGCTTTTCAAGAGATATTTCACTCGAGTTCATAAAGTTAGATACAATTTTGTAACCCATGTATTGCCCAATTCGGTCGGGACTTTCTTCAGGTAAACCGATCGAGTAAGGTCCTTCTTTTAGTAGGTTCATTCTTGTTTCCTCATCGATTTTAAAAAGAATTTCATTATTTACAAGGTATTTCCAAATTGATTCTCTGGAATTTTCAGCCCATTTAAATTGTTTTTGGTTGTATCGAAGAATTATTCTTTCTTCCAAATCAGGTAGACAGACATGGGAAATAAACAATATTTTTCCCCATCGAATCATTTCACTCGCATAATTTTCCGTAGTTTCCTCCAGGTAGTTTGTCATGAGCCATGCAGCAATTACATCACGTTCCATATACTCTGACCGCATACTTTCTTTAATCCAAGCATAAAATTCTTGACCAGGTAATTGCTTAGTTACTTTATTTTCTGGTCCTAAATAGCGTTCTAAACCAATTGCAATCTCCTTATCAGTTGAAAATACACTGGAAGAAAATGATGAGTTGATTTGATATATGGATGTTGGTAATTTACCCATAGGAATAAGCTTCTTCAAACGTTTAAATCCATCAACTATGTTCTTTTTTCGATTCACATTTAATAAATTTTCATTTGAAATAGTTTGCGTTAATTCCATAACAAAGTCGTTTGTGTAAAATCTGTTTTTTCCATTGAAAAGCGCGGTGTCATTATTCAAGTTTACACGCCAACAATATCCGACATTGTAATCGAAGACATCAGATTTCTTTTTTCTGAATTCATCTCGAAGTAAAGTAAGTTGTTTCTCGTTGCATTTTTTGAGTAAGGAATCAAGATTAACAAAGTCTATTTTTAAATCAACATTTGAAATATCAATATCGAAACGGTTTGCGTTACACCCGATAAGAAAGTGGATCACTATGAAAAATGCAAGTAGAATTTGTAATTTGCTATTCACTAAATTTCGTATTTTTGACCAAAATTAAGAATATAAAATAATTAAAATGAAATCTAAAAATTTGAAATTGGTATTCTCTATTGTTTCGTCATTCTTGTTCACGAGTTTGATATACTCGCAGAATATTTCAGACAAAAAGACTCAGGCTGGTTTAACAAGTACTTTTGGGTTGAATACCTTACGAATGGGGACGAATAAAATGAATTCAAATGGAATTGGATCAAACCTTGGAATTGGAATAATGATTCATTCCTCATTTAAAAACTCAAAAAACTTAGGTTTGGCTTATGGATTGGAGTTTGAATTTGGCACCTACAAGTTTAAGCCGGCAAGTGCAACCTATTACGAATATAATGATAAGGAAATTCTGAGCGATAAAAATTCGAATGATGCAACTGGAATTTTTCAGTTGCAAGAAAGATCTCAAAAGCCAGTTTACATTACAATACCATTGATGTTTTTATTCAGAACAGATTTTATTGGAGATTTTCGTTATTTCGGAAAATTTGGAGTAAGAAATAATTTCTTGGTCTCTAATAACATGAACGATACTGGTGTTGATAATCCACTTTTATCTAATCAAGTTGTCGAATTTTCAAACATGCGTGCATCTGGAGAAACGTTTTTTTATAACGGATCAGTTGGACTTACAGCTGGAGCAGAATGGAATTTTGTAGGTTCCACTTCATTGGTTGCAGAGGCAGGTTATTTTTATGGCATAACTCCATTGTTTTTAGATCGAAAAGTTGAAAATAAATCTTTGTACAACACAGATAACCTTTTTAACAAGAGTTATTTTTCGAATGATGCTAGTTTGAGTCAAATTCTTTTAAAGGTTTCAATTTTATTCTAAGTTGGATAAAGCGAGATACATTATTGATTGGTTGAAATCCTACGCGGAAAAAGCGCATTCAAAAGGTTTCGTTGTTGGTATTTCAGGAGGTGTTGATTCTGCTATGACTTCAGTTCTGTGCGCTGAAACAGGCTTGAAGGTTATTCTATTAAATATGCCTATTCGCCAAACTCAAGCAGAATACAATCGTGCACAAAAACACATAGGCGATTTGAAAAAAAGGTTTGAAAATGTTTCGTCGTTTGAAATAAATTTAACTGGAGTTTTTGGAGCCTTTGAAGAGTTAATGCCATTCAACAAGAATGATAATTCCTTGGCAATGGCAAATTCCAGATCACGTCTTCGCATGACAACTTTATACGCTGTTGCTCAAGCAAATGGTTGTCTAGTCACAGGCACAGGAAACAAAGTTGAAGATTTCGGCGTTGGTTTCTTTACTAAGTATGGCGATGGGGGAGTGGATATAAGTCCGATTGCTGATTTATACAAAACCGAGGTTTTCTCGATGGCTCGTCAATTAAAAGTGATTGATGATATTCTCAATGCAGAGCCGACAGACGGACTTTGGGAAGACGGGAGAAGTGATGAGGATCAGATTGGAGCAACCTATCCTGAGCTTGAGTGGGCAATGGAATATTTAAAATTAGACAAAAAAGAAGCTTTGGCTGAACGTCAAAAAGTAGTCCTTGACATTTATTCAAAATTTCACTCGGCTAATCAACACAAAATGATGCCAATCCCGGTTTGTACGTTTCCAAAAAGTAATTAGTTTTGAATCAGATTAGCTGATGATACTTAAACTTATTTTTTTCTGTTTTTTCTTTCAGTTCATCTTCGTAAAATCAGGTACAATTGATAAAGCATTCGCGGCTTTAAAAAGAAAGGATTATTATACATCCAATCAACTATTTATCAAGTCGTTAAGGAAAAATCCATCCATTTCATCCTTTGGTTTAACACAACTTTATTTGACCCAAGATTACAGGAATTTAGATAGCGCTTATCGTTATATACTTTATGCTGAAATCACATTTCAGTTTGTTCCCGTCAAAAAAAGAAAGGCCTACCAGAAATTTCATTTCGACTCATTGGCTATACAATCATACAAGCAATTGGTTAGCGATGCTTTTTTTGAATTGGAAATAATTCTATTGACGGAAAATGGTTTACAAAATTTCATTGATAAAAATAGTTGGTCGAGACAAATAGATAAAGCCGTTTTTTTGAGAGATTCAATCGCATTTTTTGAGGTTCAAAAACAAGATTCGACATGTTATACCTTAGGGTTTTTAACCAAATATCCGAATTCATTTTATGCTTCAAAAGCAAATTTACTTCTTCAAGAACAACAGTTTAAAGAGACAACTCAGAGCGGTAGAATAGAGGATTTTGAGCGTTTTATCAACACTTACACTGGTAATTTTCATGTTTCTGATGCCGAAAATCGTATTTTTGAACTGTCAACTGCTAAAGATGATTTAAAATCCTACAAATTCTTTGTTTCAAACTATCCTCTCAATAGAAATGTTAATGAGGCATGGAAACAAATATATCGAATGTATATGTTTGATTTCGATTCAAGTAAATTTGATTCATTCGAGAAAGAATTCCCTGATTTTCCTTTCAAAGAAGATTTAAAACAGGATAAAGAAATATTTTTAGAAAACTATTTTCCAGTAGTTTCAGACCAAAAATTCGGCTACATGAATTCAAATGGCCGAGTTGTAATTGAACCTCAATACGATGAAGTTGGTGTATTTCGAAATGGGTTAGCCGTTGTTTCAAAAGATTCCAAATATGGCATAATCAATAAAAAAAATGAACTCATTGTTGATTTTATCTATGATGAAATCTTAGATTTTCAGGAAGACAGGGCAATTGTAATAAAAGGGGATACGTACAATTTAGTCGATCGTTCGGGAAAAGAGATTTCTTCCAGTCCATTTATTGATTTAACGAGTTTTAGCAGTAAAATTTACATAGGTATCAAAGATTCGTTCTATCAATTTTATGATAAAAATTTAAATGTACTTTCGGATCTAAAATGTCAGGAAATTGGCAATCTTCAAGATGGGTATTCGATCATTCAAATAGATAATTTATTCGGGGTAATCGATTCGAATTTACAGGTTAAAATTCCAGTTCAATTCCATGATATTCATCCGTTTCATAATGGTGTTTTTGTTTATACGGTAAATGGAAAAAAGGGATTAATTCGAACTGATGAATTGAAACTAACTGAGCCACTTTATGATGATATTTCTGATTTGAATCTAGAAAATAAAACAGCGGTTGTTAGAATGGGGTCATCAATTTCTTGGATTAAGATCGATGGCACAAAATTATTCGACTTCACAACAGAGTATTTTCCAAACGCTTTGGAGCTAGCTCAATTTTCAAAAGGATTTGCGGTTTTTAGAAAAAAAGGGAAATATGGTTTGATTGATGAAAAAAGTAAATTGGCTTTCAAGCCTTCATTGGAATCGATTTCTAAATACATTAATGCCATTCCTATTGAAAAAGATGCTAAATGGGGTTTAATGGATTTGAAAGGTAAAATAATTAAGTCCTATGAATATGATTTAATTGAAGATTGGAATGGCAAGGGTATAATCGTTAACAAGAACGGATTGAGTGGTTTGTGGGATTTTAAATTTTCAACAATTTTACCCTTAGAATTTAATTCCATAAAACTTTTTGAAGATCAGTTTTATATTGTCACAAAAGGAGCAAAATGTGGTTTGTATGATTTGAACGGAAAACAAATAATTCCTGTTGCCTATGATCGGATACAACTTTTTGAAAAGGATTGCCTAACTTTAATAAATGATAGTGAGATTTCGTATTATTTTATTCGAACCAATTACTTCTTGAAGCAGTTCAAATGAAACGTGTAATGAACCGAACAGATCGATTGATTTTAGCCTTTATTTCGGCTATTGCAGTCTACACGTTTATTTTTGTTTATGGCGAGTTGACTTCGGTAAAAAATACCTTACCTGTTGAGCCTTTTGGTCCTGAAGCTCAAGTCAAATTAGAGGATGAAATGTTAGAATTGACACCGGAAAACGTTCAGATTTTGGATCAAAATAATTCGAATCAGTCCATTAAAAACATGGCAAGAGATGTCAATGATTCAAGGCAAAAATCTTTTGAGGATTATTCTCAAAATAAGTCATCGGGAGATCCGGCCAAAACTGCTAAGGATTTTGAGCAAAAACTTTTCGAAGAGTCCGGTGGACGGAAAGAACGTGAGAAAATCATGAAGGAGATGGAGGAAAGAAAAAATTCAAAATCACATCAGTCGAATTCGACTTCCTCAAAATCAAATGAAGGGAATCAATCTGGAAAGCAAAATCAATATGCTGGTAATGTAATGGTGGATTTTAGTGTCCCCGGTCGAACGGCGTTTGAAGGAAATAATTGGTATGTTCGAAATCCAGGTTACACATGTGGAAAAGGATCGGGTACCGTATATGTTTCAATTTCCGTAAATCAATCTGGTTATGTTTCAAAAGCGAGTTATGATCCTTCTAAAAGCAAAAACGCTTCAGCTTGCATGATTGAACAGGCTGAAAAGTATGCTAGAATTTCTCGTTTTAATTATTCAGCGAATGCATCTTATCCAGTGATTGGTTACATCATTTATCAATTTGCCTCCCAATAGTTGATTAATAATCAATCAGAAATATGCTTATTTATTAAGAATAATTCTAATTTTGTTCAAAACAAATTGTTATGTTCATTTCTAAAAATTTAAAAGCGCTTCGTAAACGAATCAAAAAGTCACAAGAAGAAGTGGCGCAGGAACTAAATATGCACCGCTCCACATATAGTGGGTATGAAAATGAAGTTGCAACTCCAAATATTGAAAACCTGGTTATTTTCAGTAAGTATTATCAAGTATTGATAGATGATTTAATCCAAAAAGATTTGTCTAGTTTTACCTCAATGGAATGGGAGCGATTTTCGAATGAATGGCGCACTCAGGCGAAAGGTTCGAATCTTCGAGTTTTAACTTCAGTGGTCGATCAACAAAATGAGGAGGTAATTGAGTTAATTCCTGAAAAAGCGCGAGCAGGCTACGTTACTGGGTTTTCAGATCCTGAATTTATGAAAGAACTTCCGAGTTTGCATTTGCCATTTCTATCTAAAAATAAAAAATACCGCGCTTTCCCCATTTCTGGTGATTCTATGCCACCGGTTGTTTCAGGTTCCTTTGTTGTAGCAGAATTTATTCAAGATTGGACATCGATAAAAAGTGGAGCGCCTTGTGTACTTGTTTCTAAGGAGGAAGGAATTGTGTTCAAGTTTTTGTATTCTCATTTGGATGAAAATCAAACATTTTTATTAGTATCATCTAATCCAAGTTATGAACCCTATTCCGTTCACATTTCGGAGATTTTTGAAATTTGGAAATTTGTTTCATATATATCAAATGAAATTCCCAATGTTCGACTGGATGAACATGATTTATCTGTTACCTATCGAAACTTACATCAAGATATTTTCAAAATATTGAGTCGAATTGAATCAAAAGCCTAACTTATGTAAACACTTTCTTTGTCGAATGTTTATCTTTGTCGACAAATTAAGTTTTGAATGATGATTCGAATTACCCTTCCTGATGGAGCAGTAAGAGAATATGAAAAGGGAACAACCGCTTTGGGTGTTGCTTCAAGTATTTCTGAAGGATTAGCAAGAAATGTTCTTGCGGCTAAGATTAATGGAGAAGTAAAGGATGCAACACTGCCAATCAATGATGATGTATCTCTTCAATTGTTAACTTGGAATGATGACGAAGGAAAGTCAACAATGTGGCATTCTTCGGCTCATTTGATGGCAGAGGCGCTTGAATTTTTCTATCCGGGAATCAAATTGGCAATTGGACCGCCAGTAGCAAATGGTTTCTATTACGATGTTGATTTCATGGATTATTCAATTAAGGAGGAAGACCTTGCGAGAATTGAACAGAAAATGAAAGACTTGGCAAAAGGAAAGAATTCATTTATTCGAAAAGAAATCTCTAAAACAGAGGCAATTGCTTATTTTGAAGAGAAAAAAGATCCTTATAAACTGGAATTACTCTCGGAACTTGAGGATGGTACAATTACATTTTATTCACAAGGTAATTTCACTGATTTATGTCGAGGGCCACATTTACCTGATACTGGATTTATTAAGGCTGTCAAATTAACTTCAATTGCTGGGGCTTACTGGCGAGGAGATGAGAAAAACAAGCAGTTGACCCGAATTTATGGAATTACCTTTCCAAAACAAGCGGAGCTTACGGAATACTTGGAAAAAGTTGAAGAAGCGAAGAGACGTGATCATCGAAAATTAGGAAAGGAATTAGAGCTTTTTACGTTTTCACAAAAAGTAGGACAAGGCTTACCTATGTGGTTACCGAAAGGTGCCGCTTTGCGTGAGCGATTGGAAACTTTCTTGAAAAAAGCGCAACGTACTGCCGGGTATCAGCAAGTTATTACCCCTCACATCGGAAATAAGGAATTGTATGTGACTTCCGGTCACTACGAAAAGTATGGTGCTGATTCATTTCAACCAATAAAAACTCCAGATCCTAATGAGGAGTTCTACTTGAAGCCAATGAACTGTCCGCATCACTGCGAAATTTTTAAATCGAAACCAAGATCCTACAAAGATTTACCGGCGCGATTTGCCGAATTTGGAACCGTTTATCGTTATGAGCAATCCGGTGAATTGCACGGTCTAACTCGCGTTCGCGGGTTTACGCAAGATGACGCGCACATTTTCTGCACTCAGGATCAAGTAAAAGATGAATTTAAAAAGGTAATTGATATCGTTTTGTACGTTTTAAAAACACTGGATTTCAAAAACTTTAAGGCTCAGATTTCTTTAAGAGACAAAGTAAATCGTTCTAAATATATTGGTTCAGAAGAAAATTGGCTAAAAGCTGAAAATGCAATTATTGAAGCAGCTGAAGAAAAGAAATTACCTACTGTAGTTGAATTCGGTGAAGCTGCGTTTTACGGGCCGAAGCTTGACTTTATGGTTCAAGATGCGCTTGGACGTGAATGGCAATTAGGAACGATTCAAGTGGACTACAACCTTCCGGAACGATTTGAATTGGAATATATTGGTGCTGATAATCAGAAGCATAGACCTGTAATGATTCACCGTGCTCCATTTGGATCGATGGAACGTTTTTTGGCTGTGTTGCTCGAGCATTGTGCGGGAGATTTCCCTCTTTGGTTAACAACGGAGCAGTTCATTGTGCTGCCGATATCAGAGAAATTCAACGACTACGCACAAAAAGTTTCAGAATTCCTAAATAATTCCGATATTCGCGGTCTTGTTGACGACCGTAATGAAAAAATCGGTAAGAAAATTCGAGATGCGGAATTGGCAAAAGTGCCTTTTATGCTGATCGTAGGAGAAAAAGAATATGAACAAAATCAAGTCTCGGTTCGCAAAAGAGGGTTAGGTGATTTGGGTTCCGTTTCTTTTGAGCAGTTTATTGAAATGATTAACGAGGCCGTAAATCGCGAATTGTCAGCGGAAATTTAAATGATTGAATGAGAAGAAATACAAGACCGTTTGTTAAGAGAGAAGAAGAAGCACTTCATCGCATCAATGAAAAAATCTTTGCGTCCGAAATTAGACTTGTAATTGAGGGCGAAGAGCCAAAGGTGATGTCTGTTTCCAAGGCATTGGCAATGGCAGAAGAACAAGAACTAGACTTGGTAGAAATTTCTCCTAACGCAAACCCACCGGTTTGTAAAATCATGGATTACAAGAAGTTTTTGTATAATCAAAAACGTAAACAGAAGGAATTAAAAGCTAAGCAGAGTAAAATTGTTGTTAAGGAAATCCGATTTGGACCAAATACCGATGATCACGATTTTAATTTCAAACTAGCTCATGCAAAAAAATTCTTAGAGGAGGGTAGCAAGGTTAAAGCCTATGTGTTTTTCAGAGGTAGGACAATCGTTTTCAAGGATAGGGGAGAAATCTTGTTGTTGAAATTCGCTCAAGAACTTGCTGACTTCGGCGTTGTTGAACAGTTGCCAAAGCTGGAAGGGAAGAAAATGATATTGATGATTAATTCGAAGAAAAAATAGAAGACAAATTAGAATGTAGAAGTTAGAATGTAGAATGAAAAAGTTTAAATTAATTTGATTGAAACTTATTCTTAATTCTAATTATAAATTCTACATACAAAAAGAAGCTGATATAGAAGTTTAACTCAAAAAAGAAGTAAAATGCCTAAAATGAAAACAAAATCCAGTGCCAAGAAGCGATTCACGGTAACTGGAAGTGGTAAAATCAAGCGTAAGCACGCGTTTAAAAGCCACATTTTAACAAAAAAGGCTACGAAACGTAAGCGCAATTTAACGCATGCAGGATTGGTTCATACTTCGGATCTTTCCAATGTGAAGTTGCAATTATGTATGAAGTAGTCAATGCAGGTTTATTAAATTGTTTAACCAAGTAATGAGTAACAAAGATTCGTAAAACGAACACTCCTTATTAAAAAACTTAAAATTATGCCAAGATCAGTAAATCACGTAGCATCAAGAGCAAAAAGAAAAAACTTGATGAAACTAGCCA
>JBIIVA010000157.1:0-5849 GCA_044339705.1 Crocinitomicaceae bacterium | reverse complement strand
TCTCGATTTTTGAAATGCATATTTTTGTTCGATAGCCAGAAAAGAATCATCTTCTTCGTTGCAGTCATATTGGCATATTCGTATGTGCCTTAATGAACTGCGCCTAGATTCTAATCCTTTTCTGACTTTTTCAGCAGACCCTAAATAAATTTCGAATGGAAACAGTCCCCTAATTCTTGAAAATAAATCATCGAATATGGATACGCCTCACTTTTTTAACTTGTGACCAACAATTTCGATGTAATTTGACTTTAATCTTATCCCGAACTCACGTTTACAATAGAAAGACTTGTTGAGCTGAGTAGATTATTTTTATCAAAATTAGTTAGGATCAGCTGACCACGCGGTATTAGCAGCAAAGCTAAAAAGTCAGAAAAGGATTATCCCCGATGACTATGCGCCGTTCATAAAGACATTTGTACTGAAGTTTAATTGTTACATTTGCAAAATCAGTTGATATACAAATCAATCAATCCCTCGGGAGCATCAATATGTAATTCTCCTTTTTTGCGATCTACATTTTTTATAAGTCCTTCAAATAATGGAACCAGAATTTCTTTTCCTTCTAATTCAATTCGAAGGAGGGGGTTTGATACAAGATCGATAACAGTATCAGCTAAACCAATGTAACCTTTGACTTTATCATAGACCTTAAAACCGGATATTTCGTGATCATAAAAACTATTTTCATTAAGTTCGGACAACTCATTATCAGGAAGGTAAATAGATTTTTTCAGCAGTTTTTTTGCTGCATTCTCATCATTAATATCTTGAAATTTGACAGCAACAAACCCTTTGTTTTTGGGTTTTAATTGATCAATAAAGAACGGAACAAGCACCCCGTCCAGATCAACAAAAACACGTCCTAATTGATTGTATTCAGAAGGATTAGAAACATCCAAAAACAACGAAACTTCACCTTTGTATCCGTGAAGTTTCGCAATTTGTCCGAGGTAAAAATATCCCTCAAAATTCATCTATTATTCAGCTGATTCTTCTTCGGTTGACTCTGAAGTTGTAGTTTCATCAGAGACCTCGGCAGTAATAGCTTCATCCACACTTACTTCTTCAGTCGCAGAATCTTCTAACACTTGTGTTTCCTCGGATGTTGGCTCTTCAACTTCTGGAGCGTTTTTAGCAGCAACTTCAGCAGCTTTTGCAGCATTTGCTTCCTCTTCGGCTTTTTGCTTTGCTAATTTTTCATCAGCAGCATTTTTCGCCAAACCGTCTTTTTTGTTTTGGATCTTCGAGTCTTTATCAGAGACCCATTTTGCGAAACGCTCTTCAACTTGTTCAGGTGTAAGAGCCCCTTTTTTCACACCATTAAGTAAATGGTTTTTATAAAGAACTCCTTTGTAAGAGAGAATTGCTCTAGCTGTGTTTGTCATTTCTGCACCGGTTTGAACCCATTTCAAAGTGTTTTCAAAATCGATATCAATAATCGCAGGATTTGCAGTTGGGTTGTATGTTCCTAATTTCTCGATGAATTTACCATCTCTTTTAGCGCGACTATCTGCAGCTACTAAATGAAAAAAAGGTTTTCCTTTCTTTCCGTGTCTTTGCAATCTAATTTTTGTTGCCATATTTTCGGTTATAAATTGAGGTACTAAACCTCGGTTAATAATTTATTTAAGGTTGCAAATATATGAATACTAATTGATATTACTTACCTTTTGCCTTAAAAATAATAATCAAAGTATAAAACATAATTTTAACGTCGAGTGCTAAACTCCTATTTTTCATATAAATTAAATCAAATTTCATGCGTTGCAACATCTGATCAACATTTTCCGCGTAACCAAACTTTACTTGCCCCCAGGAAGTTATTCCCGGTCTAACGCGATTTAAGTGTAAATATTGAGGTTCAATCTTCACAATTTGATCCATATAAAATTGTCGTTCTGGTCTGGGGCCTACCAGTGACATTTGTCCAAATAGAACATTGAGAAACTGAGGAAATTCATCCAATCGTGTTTTACGCATGAACCTACCAATGTTCGTAATTCTGGGGTCTTCAGCTGAGGATAGCTGAGGCCCATTCGACTCTGCATTTACCACCATCGTTCTGAACTTGATAATTTTAAATATTTCGCCATTTAAACCTACCCGCTCTTGAAGAAAGAATATAGGTCCTGGTGAGGATATTTTCACTGCAATTGCAGAAGCTATATAAATCGGAATAAGAACAATCAGAGCAAAAATAGAAATCACAACGTCCATTAGTCTTTTTACAGCTTGTTGCCAGAAGGGCATGGCTTCACTAATTATTTCAACTAAAAGAGCTCCATATATATTGGTCATTTTAACCGATCCAGCCAAAATTACATAGGTGTCTGGCAAAAGCTTAATTCGAAGATGACCATCATCAATTCGAACCAAAAAATCTTTCAATCTATTATGCTCAGAACTTTCAATGGCGATTATTACTTCTTCAATTTGGCGTTCACGCAAAAGTTTTTCTAAATCTTCTTCATGACCTAGGTAGGGTAACTTCTGATCAAGTAATCGGTCTTTTCCATTCACATTGACATAGCCAACAAACGAATTTATTTTTTTTGGGTGAGAGTTAATCTCATTAAATAACTCTAAAGCTTTTTCGTTTCCTCCAACAATGATTGTTTTAAAACCTTGTCCAGGCTTTCGAATGGAATGAATCAAAAAAGTACCAATAGCCAGGCGAAAGAATGTGGTAATAACAAAATGTAGAGTAAATAAAAGCGAAATTTCCAGATAATAATTTTGATATCCATTGATAACATCATCAAGAAGTAAGGTGAAGAAAATCAGAATAGTACCGATAAGTGATGCAACGAAGGAAAGTGAAATAATTTTCAATCGAAATATTCGTTTTATTTCAATATAAGTTCCTTGCAGAAAATAGAGTAATAGCCATGCGATCGGAATTCCAACTATACCAGAAATAAAGTTTTCATCAACTACAAATTCAGAATTCTCCAGAAAGGTTTTTCGAAAGTAAAAAAACAGGGACCAAGACAACAAAGCTGAAAGCCAATCTGAAATCACAAAAAATAAAACCCATGTTCTCTGCTTCATTTCAATTGAAATATACTAGTTTGATGTTATCCAATCGAATTTCTGAATTGTTTTTACCTGGATTTAAAAAGGATTGAAAAGACTGCAAATAATTACAACCTGAAGGGGAATTTCCTATTAACTCCTTCAAATCAATATAAATTTTCTTCCACTTAACATTCGCTTCCTCTTGCGGATTTAATTCAATATTAATATTATTGGTTGTTGTACCGTCTTGTTCAACATAAATTAGTCCGGTTATCAATGAATTAGTGTTGTAATAATCTAATTCCAGATATACCTCTTTACCTTTAATGAATTGTAATTGCTCTGTGGTATATGCAACCCAAGATGTATCAGTTTGATTAAGCAGCACTTTACCATAAAAATTACCATTAAAATTCTGTAATTCGGTATTATCATATTGAATTTGAGCCAATGAAACATTTGGATCATCCTCCAAAAACATAGTTGTTTGTTCAAAATCATAAATTTTAAATTTAGTGATCGATTTGTACCTTGTCGTTGGATTTATAACCAACGTTTGATTCTGAACCAATTCCTTGTTGATTTCATATACCTCAAGAAAGGGGTAAATTCTCTTTGTTGCCGATATACCATTATTTTTCACAGCTGGAAAAATTTTTATGTTACTCATACCGTTCTTTAAAATTGGAATCTTGCAAGGAACTTGGAAAACACCAAGTATTTTATCATCAACATATACCCAGGCCTCGGTTATATTATCTGTCAATTCGCCCTCTGCTCCAGATAATTCAATATTGCTTTGCAGTTCCCAATCATTTATTTGAAGCCATGAAGGATCCGGGTTGTTTTTAATACAACCAACGAATAAGAACAATAAATTAATATAGATTACCCTAAACATGAATTTGTTAACGATTGAAAGAATAATTTATTGTTAAAAAACAGGGGCAGCTTTTACGAGTTTCTTCAATATTTCATGAGCCACTTCCATTGCATCAAAACCATTTTCAATAGAGACCCTCGGGGTTGTATTATTTTTTATGGAATCGTGAAAAGATATTAACTCCTCTTTAATCGCATTCACCTCCGCTAGATCAGGTTTATCAATGAGTATTTTCTTTTTTAAATCTCCTTTTCCTACTTCAAGAACAATATCAAATGGGTCGGGCTCACCGATGACGTCTTGCATACGAACAACCTCCAATTCTTTGGAAAGAAAATCAACACTTATATAGGCATCCTTTTGAAAAAACCTAGATTTGCGCATATTTTTTAAGGAAATTCTAGAAGCAGTTAAATTGGCAACGCAGCCATTTTCAAATTCTAAACGAGCATTCGTTATATCATGAGAATCACTAATTACTGAAACGCCTGAAGCGGATACCTTTTTCACCCTCGATTTTACAACACTTAGAATAATATCCAAATCATGAATCATCAAATCTAAAACAACGGGAACATCGGTTCCCCTTGGATTGAATTGTGACAAACGATGCGTTTCAATGAACATAGGTGAATCAAAATATTTAATAGCGGCCTGAAATGCAGGATTAAATCGCTCAACGTGACCAACTTGAACTTTCACATCTGCTTCATGACAAAGAGCAACCAACTTTTTTGCTTCTTCCATATTTTCAGCCAAGGGTTTCTCTATAAAAACATGTTTACGAGATTTCATGGCATCACATGCATATTGATAATGTGAGAACGTAGGCGTCACCACATCCACACAGTCCACTAAATTTAGTAGTTCTTGAAAAGTATGGAAGTGTTTAATACCGAATTCACTGGAAACTTGTTGCGCCGTTTCTTCATTCGAATCATAAAAGCCAATCAAGTCAAAATGTTCAGGAAGTTCTTGAAGAATACGAATATGAATTTTCCCCAGATGACCTGCTCCAAAAACACCAATCTTTAACATAGATAGCAATTTTAACAAAATTACGAAGAGCAATTAACTAGGTATTCATGAACTTAATTACTTTTCAACAATTATATTTTTTAATACTAAAAAGGCTACCTCAATGAGATAGCCTTCCGCTGATATAGTTTCGAATTTATTTTTTAAGTTGGTCAACAACTGCTTTGAATGCTTCCGGGTGGTTCAATGCTAAATCTGCAAGAACTTTTCGATTCAATTCAATACCGCTTTTGTTGACTTCACCCATAAATCTTGAGTAACTCATTCCGTGTAACCTTGCTCCCGCGTTAATACGCGTAATCCAAAGGGAACGGAAATTTCTTTTCTTTTGTTTACGACCTGAATATGCGTATAACAAACCCTTTTCAATGGCGTTTTTTGCAACAGTCCAAACATTTTTTCTGCGACCAAAGTATCCTTTGGCTAGTTTCATCAAGTTTTTTCTTTTTGCTCTTGATGCTACGTGATTTACTGATCTTGGCATAATTTTAAGTTTTTTAATAAGGAGTGTTCGTTTCTACGAATCTTAGTTACTCATTACTTGGTTAAACAATTTAATAAACCTCAATTTACTACTTCATACATAATTGCAACTTCACATTGGAAAGATCCGATGAATGAACCAATCCTGCATGCGTTAGATTGCGCTTACGTTTCGTAGCCTTTTTCGTTAAAATGTGGCTTTTGAAAGCGTGCTTACGCTTAATCTTTCCACTTCCAGTTATCGTGAATCTCTTCTTGGCACTGGATTTTGTTTTCATTTTAGGCATTTTACTTCTTTTTTTTTGAGTTAAACATCTATATCAGCTTCTTTATTTTCTTTTCGAGTTAAGAATTTAAAATTAGATTTTATTCTTTGAAGACAATTTTTTCCAAACTAAATTATCATTTATGAATTCAAATTCTT
>JBIIVA010000252.1:0-2854 GCA_044339705.1 Crocinitomicaceae bacterium | reverse complement strand
GAGCTTGTTTGTTCGACGACTCAATTAAATTTGAATTGAATGGAACAATGACACATTATATGGATGGTAACACATGGTTAGAAGCATGGCAAGGAACTGATCCTGCAGCTTGTGGAACTCCACTTGCTCCTCATAATGGAGTTGGGCCATACACATTCACATACAGCGGTGGTGAATTAACAATTAACGGAACTGGTGGTCACATTGGATTAGCTAAAGTATATAATGGTGGTGAATTAACTAGTCCAGCAAATGCACCAAGTTCAATTACATACCAAATTTCATTTGCGAACAACGACAATACGATGATCGCTGATATTAACTTCGGTTCAGGATGGTGGAGATTTATTTATGAGAAAACACAAATCGTTCAATTGCCAGATCCAAACATTACATTTAAAGTGGATATGGCTGATTACACAGGCACAATAGGGACTGGTGTATTCTTAAACGGAACTTTTAATAACTGGTGTGGTAGTTGTACGCCTATGACAAATACTTCTGGATCAGTTTGGGAGGTAACGGTTCCACTATCATCAGGACCAATTGAATACAAGTTTACGATTGATGGATGGAATGATCAGGAGAACTTTGTCGGAGGAGAATCTTGTGTTGATACAAATAATGATGAGTTCTTTAATCGATATTATGTTGTATCTGCTGATACAACTTTACCTGCAGTATGTTTCGGAAGCTGTGATGTTTGTCCATCAAGTTCAATAGTTGAAAACTCAATGAATTTGGAAATTATGCCAAACCCAGCAAACGAGCTTTTCAATGTTTCGTCTGATCTTGCAATTTCTCGTATTGAGTTAATTGATATGCTTGGTAAAAATGTTAAATCGATGAATTCTAATTCTACAAAATCAATAGTTGTAGATGTTAGAGAATTGAACAAAGGAGTTTACACAATGGTAGTATATTCCAACTACGGAAAAACTACTAAACGTGTAATAGTTGAGTAATTTTTAGTTTGACAAAGGAAAGGGGTTGCTAGTTTTAGCAACCCCTTTTTTTGATTTAATTTTTGGGAAAAACTGTTTAAATAATTAGTGAAAATATCACTTCAACATCCATGAACCACCAACTGAAAGGATGTTCGGTTCGTTTAGATATTCTTGATGAGTTTCCTCAGAGATACCACCAGTAGGGCAGAAGGAAACGTGAGGAAATAACTGTCCGTATGTCTTGATGGCTTGTATACCTCCGAAAAGATTAGCTGGAAAGAATTTGAAGAATCTGAAGTCTTCCTCCATTCCTTTCATAATATCGCTAACGGTAGAAACACCTGGAATGAAAGCAATATTTGATTGTTTGAGATGTTGTGCTAATTTTGGAGTCAATCCAGGTGATACGATAAAGTCAACCCCAATTTCTTGAACTTTGGAAATTTGATCCGCACGGGAAATGGTTCCAACCCCTAAATCAAAATTTGGTAAATTCTTTGCTTTAATGATCTCCAAAGCCTGGTAAGCAAAGTCAGTTCGTAACGTTACTTCTATACATTGAATATTTGCCTGGATTATTTTGTCTATGATTAACTCCAACTCTTCTTTGTTACGAATAGTCGCAACTGGAATAATCGGATTCTTACTTAGTATTTTCTCAATGCCGTTTTGAATCATAATTAAAGTATGAATGATGCGCCTTCTTCACTTGTAGTAACTTGTTGACGCAGGTTGTTAAATAATTCTCTTCCGAATCCTTGTTGATTTATGTCTTTGCTCCTTGCTTGTCGACTTAAGAAATCCTCGACCAAACAATCCAATTGACCTGTGTGTGCATTCAAGCGAATTAAATCTCCAGTTTTTATTTTGCCAATTGTACCTCCGTCTTTTGCTTCTGGAACCATGTGAATGGCAGCAGGAACTTTTCCGGAAGCACCAGACATTCTTCCATCCGTCACCAGTGCAACTTTAAATCCGCGTTTTTGCAACACGGTTAGGGTAGGAGTTAATTGATGAAGCTCAGGCATTCCATTTTGTTTGGGTCCTTGAAATGGAATGACAGCAACAAAATCTTTTTCCAATTCTCCTCGCTTAAAAGCTGCAATCAAATCTAGCTGTTCGTCGAATACGACTGCTGGTGCTTCTACTATAAAATGTTCCTCTGAAACAGCCGCAGTTTTAATTACTGATCGACCAATGTTACCTGTTAAAATTTTAATTCCCCCGTTGTTAGAGAAAGGATTTGAAGCCGGACGAACAATGCTTTCATTCAAGCTCGCCGTTGGTCCATCTGCCCAAACTAATTCATGGTTATTAATTTTTGGTTCTTGCGTGTAACGTTTAAGACCTTTACCAACGATAGTCATCACATCCTCATGCAATAAACTGTTTTCCAATAAAGTTCGAATCACAAATGCCATTCCTCCTGAAGCGTGAAAATGGTTGACATCAGCAGCGCCATTCGGATACATGCGGGTCAACAAAGGAACTACTTCCGATAAATCGGACATGTCATCCCAATTGATAATAATTCCAGCTGCGCGTGCAATAGCGATCAAATGTATCGTATGATTAGTAGAGCCTCCTGTTGCCAAAAGACCAATAATTCCATTTACGATGGTTTTTTCATCAAATAAATTCGCCAACGATGTTTCAAATCCTTTCAAAGAATTGTTTTTAGCAACTTTAACGGCTTCCTCATTTAACAATTCTCTTAATTCCGTTCCTGGGTTTACAAAACTGGATCCTGGTAACTGCAATCCCATTATTTCCATGAGCATTTGATTGCTATTTGCTGTTCCATAGAACGTACAAGTTCCTGGGGAATGGTAAGAATCTGATTCTCCTTTAAGTAATTCAGCACGGCCAATTTTCCCTTCCGCAAACTCTTGTCTAATTCGTGCTTT
>JBIIVA010000249.1:0-2993 GCA_044339705.1 Crocinitomicaceae bacterium | reverse complement strand
GATGGCATTGGTCCACCAGGGACAAAAACGGCAGGCAAATGCCCGAATCGGAGGGCTCCCATCATCAAGCCGGGAATGATTTTATCACAAATACCTAAATAAATTCCCGTATCAAACATATTGTGAGTTAAACCAACAGCAGCAGATAAGGCAATTACATCTCTACTAAAGAGTGAAAGCTCCATGCCAATCTGTCCTTGCGTAACACCATCGCACATCGCTGGAACTCCACCCGCAACTTGAGCGACGGCACCGTGTTTCACAGCAAAATCCCTTAGTTTTTCAGGATAGTTTTCATAGGTTTTGTGGGCAGAAAGCATATCATTGTATGCCGTTATGATTCCTAGGTTTGGAGTGACATTTTCCGACAATTCATTTTTTTCGTGCGATGAACAACCTGCAAACGCATGTGCCAAATTCCCGCAATGTAAATTTTTACGAGTTACGCCATCTTCGCATGCCGTTTTCATATCAAGCAAATACTTTTCCCGAGTTGGCTTGCTTCTTTCAATTATTCGGTTCGTTACATCTATTATTCGTTGGTTCATAAAAATTAATTTGCGTAATAAATATCGGTATTTGGATTATAAAAGTGCGCTATTGGGTATTTTTTAGCATTAGATTCATTTAAAACTTTAAGTTTATGTTCTCCAGTAAAAAACAAAAATGTTCTCTTCGATCCTTGCAAGAATTTAAGTGAACATGTGATCCGATTAGTTGGGAAATTTGGTGCTTTTGTTGAAACGATTAATTCCGGTGTGTTAACTGCTATTTCTGATTCAGTATCGTTAGGGAAAATTGAGGCAGTGTGTCCATCATCACCCATACCAAGAATAACAGCATCCAAACGCTCCAATTTTTCATACGCTTTTTGAGCGAGTTCCAAATTATTTATTTCATCTAAATCGTCATAAACCATTGGGATAAATGTTGCTTCTTTGGCTTCATTTTGTAAAAGCGTTTCACGAATTAGTTTTTCATTCGAGTATTCACTTGAATTATTCACAAAACGTTCGTCGACGAGTCCAATCGTTATATTTTTCCAAGGGAATTTTCGCTCACTTAATTTCTTAAATAAGCCTTTGGGAGTTGATCCGCCGGAAAGAAGTAGTGTTGCGTTTCCGTACTTCTCAATTGCTTCCCCAAGAACAGTAAGTATCTCATCTGCCAATGAATCTTCCAATAATTCCTTCGTTTCAAAGCGATGCATCATTCTTTCCACGTTTTAGTAATCCATGTTGATCCTTCGTCCATGATATCGTCTCCGGGTCCCCAAGTTCCAGCCTCATACAGGATATTAGTCATTCCAGCCGCTTTCCAATTCGAAGTGATGGACTCAATCCAAGTCCATGCAGCTTCCAATTCATCTTGACGCATAAACAACGTTTGATTTCCACGAATAACATCAATAATAAGACGTTCGTATGCTTCCGGAAAACGTTCTTTGAAGGAATCTAAATAATCAAGTTTCAAGGCAATGGGTTTGTAACGATAACCCCCAGGACCAGGAATTTTAGTCATTTGAACCAATTCGATTCGCTCTTCTGGTTGTAATCGGATAATCAATTTGTTATTATTCAGTTTTTCTTTGGACGGGAAAATATTGTGTCGAACTTCCTTGAAATTTATAACGATTTCAGAATAGCGTTTCAACATACGTTTACCAGTTCGCAAGTAAAAAGGAACTTCTTTCCATCGCCAGTTATCAACATAAGCTTTGATCGCAACAAATGTTTCCGTTTTCGAATTGAATTTTTCAATATCTTCCAAATAAGACTGAACTTCAACACCTTTTACAATTCCTCTGGTATATTGACCTTTGACGGTATCTGTTATGACTGATTTCTTATTGAACAAACGCATTGCACGAAGTACTTTCAATTTTTCATTTCGAACTTCATCTGCCTCCAACGTGTGCGGTGGTTCCATTGCCACAAGACATAAAAGTTGCAACAAGTGATTCTGAACCATATCCAACAATGCACCACTGTTATCGTAATAGGATGCTCTTTTTTCAACACCTAAACTTTCCGAAACGGTAATTTGGATGTTATCGATGTGTTCTGAATCCCATGCTCGCTCAAACAAATTATTTGCAAACCGAAGCACCATAAGATTCTGAACGGTTTCTTTACCTAAATAATGATCGATGCGATAAATTTGTTTTTCGTTAAATGCTTTGGTGATATCTTCGTTTATAGATTTCGATGATTCTAAACTATATCCAAGTGGTTTTTCAAGAACAACCTTGCTCGTTTTCTTTACGAGTCCCGAATTTTTTAGAGCTTGAGCAATGGGACCGAAAGCTGAGGAAGGAGTTGAAAAATAATAGATATTTTGGAAAGAAGGAAAATTATTTAAAAAAACAGATAACTCACTATACCCTTCAACAGAAGCCTCTGGAGCTGAAATGAGTTTAACCTTCTTAATAAATTCATCAATTTCGAAATCTATTTCAGAGTCGTCAGTACTTTCTTTTAAAAAACGAACTAAATCGGTGTAGAAAGTTGAATCAGTTGAATCTTTTCTTGTGATTGCAATAACGTTGTATTCGCACAACAACTGTCCATCAATTTGTCTGTGAAAAAGAGCTGGATAAATTTTCCTCAATGCTAAATCACCGTCTCCACCGAAAACAACAATATTAAATGGATCGAATATTTCAGAGTGTTTGGATTTTTTTCTAGAGTTGTTATTCATGTTTATTTATATAGTGTCAAAAATACACTTAGTAATTCAATTTTCCAATTTTTTTACAGCCTAGTTCTAAAAATTTTCAAAAAAAAATGAAAAAAAAAATATTAATTTTTGGAAAATAAAAATAGTATGTATATTTGAACTTGTCAAAGTGACACTAAGTAACTAAAAACTAAAAATTATGAAAAAACTGTTTACTTTAATCACAGCGATTGCTTTTAGCTCGCTATCTTTTTCTCAATCCATTGGGATGATTGGGGATTTTTCGAATTGGTCTTCTGATGAGGTAATGAACA
>JBIIVA010000022.1:0-20990 GCA_044339705.1 Crocinitomicaceae bacterium | reverse complement strand
GGTTTAAAGAGAAGTATAAATTCGAAAAACTAACTGTTGTTGCAGACGCAGGATTACTTTCAAACAAAAATATACAAGAACTAACCGAGAAAAATTATGATTTTATACTGGGTGCAAGAATCAAGAACGAGAAAGAAGCTATTCAAAAGAAAATATTTGCTTTGAGTTTTGAAAACGAAAAAATCCATGTCATAAACAAAGATGATTTCAAGTTAATAATTACACATTCGGAGGATCGAGCAAAAAAGGATTCATATAACAGAGAAAAGGCTATCAAGAAACTCGAAAAGAAAATAAATACAGGTAAATTATCCAAAGCACACATCAATAATAGAGGGTATAATAAATTCCTTAAAATGGAAGGTGATGTTGCATTGTCTCTTGATAAACAAAAGGTTGAATCAGATTCAAAGTGGGATGGTTTGAAAGGTTATCTTACTAATTCTTCAATGAGTTCAGAGGAAGTTTTGGGAAATTACAAACAACTTTGGCAAATTGAAAAAGCATTTCGCGTCGCTAAAAACGAGCTAAAAATAAGACCCATTTTCCACTACAAAAGAGAAAGAATCGAAGCTCACATCTGCCTTAATTTTACGGCTTACAAGGTTTACAAAGAGTTAGACAGAATTTTAAAGGAAAACAAAGTTTCATTCAGTCCAGAAAAAGTCATAGAAGTAATTCAAAACATATTTGAATTAACCTTAATCACTCCTAATAACGACTTAATCAAAAAGACTTTAATTCTAACTGAGGAACAAAAAATTATTCAGAAATTATTCAAATTTTAAATTGGGTGTCCCAGTGCGGAAGTCAGGAAACAAGAAATCTATTTTGAATTTACTTGTTTTCATCTTCACAAATGGATTAGACGTCTTGGGTTAAAGTTTACGACCAATGATACCAGAGAATATATGAAAGAGAAGTGGGGGGAATATGAAAATTTATAAATTCAGTCGTCTCTTTATTTAACTACCTAAATATTTCGGTGGTGATGATATAATTCCAGATTAAATTTTAGTCTTTACATTAATTTACAATTGGCGAAATTATCAAAAATTATTGATCGTATATTGATCGATATTTTTATAACTTATTGTTTTTAACAACTTAAACTTGTTAAAAGTCGGGATGACAGGATTCGAACCTGCGACCACACGCCCCCCAGACGTGTACGCTACCGGACTGCGCCACATCCCGATGAATACAAAGTTAAAATTTTTGCATTTTTGCATCTCAAGGCATCAATTCAATTAGTTTTTTCAGGTAATTACCTCTCCAATCCTCAAATACATTGATTTTATTCAAATCCGAATTCATAATTCCATAACTTCCTTCGTTTTGCAATTCCTCCTCTAAGGTCCACCAGCAAAATCCCATTTTCTTTTCCGCAACGAAATCGCTTAAATCTTTTAACCATGGTTCAACTTCTTTACCTTGGGAACTGCATCCAAATTCACCAAGAATGACAGGTGCACAATTTTTAAAATTAGGATTCAGAACAAAACCCCAGTTTCGTTCATATTCATTTTTTCGCTTTTCGGTTTCAACATTTCCATATTTTACTTGCTTTTTCTCAAATAGTATATTCGCTTTTATCCAACTAAATGAATAATTGTGAATTTCATACACCAGTTTATTCGGAATTTTAAGCTTAATTGGTTTTCTAATGACAGGTTTCAGATGAGGGAATGATAATTGGCTCAAAAAATGTACACGAGCATTAATTCCCTCTACCAAAATAAGCCAGTTCGGTTGAACAGTATGTATCGCATTACCCGCTTTAGTTGCTGCTAAATGCCAATCACGTTTATTTTTTCTTCCCCAGTTGGGGTTTTTAGGAAGAGGTAATCTATTTCTTCGAAGTGGTCGAACTTCATTTCTTAAATCTGCACCAATGACCATTGGGTTATTTTGATATCGAATTGCTAGCATTTTCCAATCAGAAATCCAATTTTCCGTTGTTTGTGAGTAAAATTTATTTTTCCCATACCATAATCCGTTGAAATCGTAATTGCAACACCAATGAGTGGTGGTTGAATGATTGTTAAGTAAAACGAAAAGTCCTTGATTTGTGAGCTTTTGAACGATCACATCCATTACCTCAATTGGAGTTAATCCAATCAAGTCAGTATTTGGGCCAACCCATTCAGTAAGAATTTTAGTTGTGTCATGAAGCATTTGATTGGAGAAGGGAAGGCGAATCGTATTGAAACCAGCCTTATTAATAGCATTAATTATCGTGTCAATTTGTTGAACATGCAATCCAAAGGGCATCGCATGTGTATTTGTTCCTTTGCTATGATCGTTGGAATAGGGGATATGAGATCCATTTATTCCCCACCAGTTTATGCCTTTTAAAATGAACTGAGAACTTTTTGCATCTTCGATTTTCGGACCATTTGTTTTGAATGGAGGAATGAATTGACAGCTTATCGAATAACAATTGAAAAGGACCACAAACAAAGAAAGACGAGTATTCATTTTCTCTTAATCAGTATTGATTTACTTTCTTCTTGCCTCTAAAACTGCCAGTACATCATCCAATTTATATCCTTTGGCTTGCAGCAAGATTAAATAATGAAAAAGTAAATCTGCAGATTCATTTAAGAATAATTCATCGCTTGATCGTAGGGCCTCAATTACCGTCTCGACGGCTTCTTCGCCAACTTTTTGTGCAATTTTCTCTATTCCTTTTTCTTTAAGAGAGGCCACATAGGATTTTTCAGAATTGCCTGCTTTGAGACGCTCGCTAATCGTATTTTCTAGTGCGGACAGAATTCCATAACGCGTTTTCTTTTCTACCGCCCAACAAGTTTGTGTTCCTAAGTGACAAGTCGGGCCTTGTGGAATCACCTGAATCAACAAAGTGTCTCGATCGCAGTCCAAACTCATAGAAACGACTTGTAAAAAATTACCACTTTCTTCGCCTTTGGTCCATAAACGATTTTTAGTTCGGGAGAAAAAAGTCACATTTTTCTCTTGACAAGTCTTTTCATAAGCTTCTTGGTTCATGTAGCCCAACATCAATACTTGTAGCGTGTTTACGTCTTGTATAATAGCAGGGACCAATCCATCGCCTTTGACAAAATCTATTTTATCCATATTATCGAATTGCAATATTGTGTTTTTTTAAGGTATTTTTTAGTTCTGAAATTTCAATTTCTCCAAAGTGAAAAACGCTGGCGGCAAGCGCGGAATCGACTGACGTTTGCTGAAAAACATCAACAAAATGGTCAACTGAACCACAACCGCCTGAAGCAATTACAGGAACGTTTACGGTTTGACAAACTGCTTCCAATGCCTCCAACGCAAAACCATTTTTGGTGCCGTCATGATCCATCGAGGTAAACAGAATTTCTCCTGCTCCGCGTTCAACACCTTTCTTCACCCAATCGAGTAACTTCAACTCGGTTTCCAATTTTCCGCCGTTGACAAAAACCTTCCAAACTCCATTTACTGGTCGAGCGTCTACGGCTAATACCACACACTGATTTCCAAATTGAGCAGAAAGTTCGTTGAGTAATTCCGGTCGTTTCACCGCAGAGGAATTCACGCTGATCTTATCGGCGCCATGCTTCAATAAACGATTGGCTTCATCAACACTTTTTATTCCTCCACCCACCGTAAATGGAATATTCACTTGCTCAGCCACTCGTTTTACTAGTTCCACCAAGGTGTCGCGTTTTTCAATAGTCGCTGTGATATCCAAAAACACCAATTCATCGGCCCCAGCACCTGAATATAATTTAGCTAACTCCACAGGATCACCTGCATCACGGAGTCCTTCGAAGTTTACACCTTTAACAGTTCGACCTTCTTTAATGTCTAAACAAGGAATTATTCGCTTTTTTAACATGACATTTCCATGATTTCATTCAACGTAATTCTTCCCTCATAAATCGCTTTTCCGAGGACAACCGCAGGAATTTTTGCCTCTTCAAGGTCAATTAAATCTTGTTTACCTGATACTCCACCACTCGCTATTAAATAACAATCTGGAAATCGTAACATAATTTCTTTATATAAATCAACTGATGGTCCATTCAGCATACCATCGCGTGAAATATCGGTACATAAAAACTGTCGAATACCAATCTCGTAATAATCTGACATGAAAGTTTCCCAATTCATGTTGCTTGTCTCCAGCCAACCACTTACGGCAATGTTTCCATCGCGAACATCGGCTCCAAGTATGAATAATTCGGCGCCAAACGATTGAATCCATGATTTCATTTTTTCCGGATTTTTTACAGCTAAGCTTCCTACTGTCAACCATTTAGCACCGGCATTTAGCACAGATTTCAAATCCTCATCGGTCTTAATTCCGCCTCCAAAATCAATTTCTAGTTTCGTTTTATTTACCAAATTTTCCAACACGGATAAATTCACGACTTTTCCTGCTTTTGCGCCGTCTAAATCTACCAAATGTAGTCGTTTTATTCCTGCATCTTCGAATCGATACGCCATGATGACAGGATCTTTTTCATATACTTGCTTGGTTCCGTAATCGCCTTTAGTCAAGCGTACACATGCACCATCAATCAAATCTATAGCTGGAATAACGTCTATCATACTGTTAAAAATCGTTTGAGTATTTCTTCGCCAATCGTTCCACTTTTCTCTGGATGAAATTGACAGGCATAAAAATTGTTTTTTTGCAATGCCGCTGAAAATTCAATTCCATAATTGCAACTTGCTATTGTAAAAGGCGAAACAGGAGCATAATAGGAATGAACAAAATAGACATCTTCAGAAATGTTCTCCAAAAATCCAGAACTGTCTACTAAATTATTCCATCCCATATGTGGAATGTTCAACTCGTGTGCAAATCGTTTTACTTTTACTCCTTCAAAAATTCCTAATCCTTCTTCATTTCCTTCCTCTGTTGACTCACACATGAGCTGCATACCGAGACATACTCCCAAAACAGGTTGTTTCAACTGTGGAATTAAGTTATTTAATCCTGAAAACCGCAATTTATCCATAGCAGCGCCTGCATGTCCAACGCCTGGAAAAACGATTCGGTCGGCTGAGATAATTTCCTGTTTATCAGCACTAATAGAAACATTTATTCCTAAACGTTCAAAAGCCGATTTTACTGAAAACACATTTCCCGCACCGTAATCAATGATAACCAGTTTCATAAAGTTCCTTTTGTACTCGGTAAAACCGCATTTTCACCGTTTCGTTTTTTAGCCATCTTGATCGCTTTTGCAAACGCCTTGAAAATTGCTTCAATTTTATGGTGTTCATTTTGACCTTCAGCCTTGATATTCAAATTGCATTTTGCCCCATCGGTAAATGACTTGAAAAAATGATAAAACATCTCAGTTGGCATCTTTCCAATCATTTCACGATTGAATTCAGCCTCCCATACTAACCAATTTCTTCCTCCAAAATCGATTGCTGCTTGGGCTAGACAATCGTCCATTGGTAAACAAAAGCCATAACGTTCCATACCTGTCTTGTTGCCCAAGGCTTGGTTAAAGCATTCGCCCAAAGCAATCGCCGTATCTTCAATGGTGTGGTGTTCATCTACTTCAAGGTCTCCAATTACTGTCAAATCAAGATTGAGCTGACCATGACGTGCCAATTGATCGAGCATGTGGTCGAAAAAGTGAATCCCAGTAGAAATAGACGACTTTCCTGTTCCATCTAAGTTTAATAAGATGGTGATATCCGTTTCATTCGTTTTTCTTCGGTGTTTAACGCGACGTTCTCCCAATTTTAAAAAGGTATAAATTTCTTCCCAATCGGTTGACTGCAATGCGACTAACTCTTTCATCTCTTCATCTGTAAGTGATGATTCTGATTTGCCAGGATCACCTGGATTTAGCATATAAATGGCTTTTGCACCTAAGTTTTTAGCCAAGTTAACATCTGTTAAACGATCTCCTATTACATACGAATTAGCTAAGTCATATTCACCTGAGAAATACTTTTGCAACATTCCCACACCTGGTTTACGCGTAGGTAAATTTTCGTGTGGAAAACTTCGATCGATATGTATGTCTGAGAATTCAATCCCTTCACTTTTTAAGGTCTTTAGCATCAACTCATGTGGGCCAATGAAATTTTCGTAAGGATAACCTTCTCCACCAAGTCCGTCTTGATTAGTCACCATGACCAATTCAAAATCAAGCTCGCGCGCAATTTTTCCCAATCCGGAAAATACTTTCGGATAAAATTCTAATACTTCGAATGAATCAACTTGAAAAGTTACCGGAGGCTCAAGAATCAAGGTTCCATCTCGGTCGATAAAAAGTACCTTTTTCATTTTCTATAATTTGATAATGCGTTAATTAATTCATCGTTTTCCTTTTCAGTGCCAATGGTAAATCGCAAAGTGTTTTCACATAATGCTTGCGAGGATCGATTTCTAACCACAATTCCTTTTGAAAGTAAGTAATCATACAAGTCGTTTGCCTCATCTACACGCGCTAAAATAAAATTTGCATCACTCGGAAAAACTTTCTTGATAAATGAAAATCGTTCAAGACTTGCTGTTACTTTGCTGCGTTCTCGGATGATTTCTTCTGTTTGTTCCTCCACCAATTCGATGTTCTCTAGATATTTCAAAGCAACTTCTTGAGTCAATTGGTTGATGTTGTAAGGAGGTTTAATCTTATTGAGCCAAGTTACAATTTCTTCAGAGGCGAAAAGCATTCCTAATCGTATTCCAGCAAGTCCAACGGCTTTTGACAAGGTTTGACATACCGCCAAATTCGGATATTCAGACAATAAAGAAACGACACTTTTTTGAGACGAAAAATCAATGTAGGCTTCATCAACGATCACAATTCCTTTAAATTCTTTAAGGATTTTTTCAATTTCAGCTAATGGAATAGAAAATCCCGTAGGATTGTTTGGAGAGCATAAAAAAAGCAGTTTCCCTCCATGAGATTCATTCAAAATTCGGTTAGTTGGAAAGGTGAAATCTTCATTCAATAAAATTTCACGTAATGGAATGTTGTTGATACGCGCTGACACAGCATACATTCCATACGATGGACTCATCGCTACTACTTCATCTTTACCCGATGAACAGAATAAACGAAACAATAAATCGATGCATTCATCGGAACCATTTCCCAAGAAAATATTCTTAGAATGGACACCCTTCCACTGACTAATTTGCTTTTTCAGTTTTTTTTGCAGTGGATCCGGGTAGCGATTCATTCCGTTGTCATTCGGGTTTTCGTTCGCGTCCAAATAAATAGCTGCCGTGCCTTCAAACTCATCACGAGCAGAGGAATAGGCTTTCATTCCTATTAAATCAGGACGAATTAATTCTTCAATGTTCATCTGTTTAAATTTTTTAAACGAATACTCACTGCGTTTTTGTGCGCTACTAATTCTTCCGCTTCCGCCATATTTTCAATCGCTGGGCCTATTTTTCGAAGACCTTCTTCACTAATTTTTTGGTAAGTAATTTTCTTTACAAATGAATCCAATGAAACTCCTGAATACTGACGAGCGTAGCCATTTGTAGGTAAGGTATGGTTGGTTCCAGAAGCGTAATCTCCGGCACTTTCGGGCGTGAAATTCCCTATAAATACTGAACCTGCATTCACCACTTTCTCCACTAAGGAATCATTGATCTCTGTTGCTAGGATTAAATGTTCAGGCGCATAAGCATTGATTAGTTCAGAAAAATTAGCGGAATCTACGACCAAAATTCGTGAATTTTCAAGTGCTTGAACTGCTAATTCCTTTCTTGGTAAATTTTCGAGCTGTTTTATCACTTCGTCCTCTGCTAAATCGGCAAATAATTCTGAATCCGTGAGTAAAATTACTTGAGAATCACTACCATGTTCTGCCTGAGAAAGAAGATCTGCTGCAACGAATGCAGGATAGGCGCTATCGTCAGCCACAACCATGACTTCCGAAGGTCCAGCAGGCATGTCGATTGCCACTCTGTATTGCTGCGCGTATTGTTTGGCGGCTGTCACGTACTGATTTCCCGGACCAAATATCTTATAAACAGCAGGAATACTTTCTGTTCCAAAAGTTAATGCAGCTATGGCTTGAATTCCACCCACTTTGAATATTTTAGTCACGCCTACTAATTCAGCTGCAAAAAGAATTGCTGGGTGTAGATTACCGTCTTTATCACATGGCGAACACAGAATAATTTCCTCGCATCCTGCCAATTTAGCCGGAATTCCTAACATTAATACCGTTGAAAATAAAGGTGCCGTTCCTCCGGGAATATACAATCCTACTTTTTGAATAGGTTTTGATTTTCTCCAACATTCAACGCCAGGCATAGTTTCCAAGCACATTCCTTCGTCCACTTGAAGTGCGTGAAAACGTGAAATGTTATCCACGGCCAAACGAATTGAAGCGATAAGTTCAGGTGAAAGGTAATTTTTAGCAGTATCTATTTCTTCTTGTGTAACTTCCAATTGACCAGAGAAAACTTGAAATTTTTCGGTAAATCGAACAACTGCCTTATCTCCCTCTTTTTGAACAGCATCAAAGACTTCTTGAACCAAAGCATCCAAATTTGGTTTTTCCAATGAAGGCCGTTCCAGCAATTGTTGCCATTCGATTTTATTTGGGTAAAGGATTTTTTTCATGGTAAGGTTTAAGGGTTAAGATTAAGGTTTCAGCTTGGCCATTCTAAATTCTTCATTCTACACTCTTCACTTTATTTCACCATTTTCTCAATTGGCACCACTAAAATCCCTTCTGCTCCTGCCTCCTTTAAAGCATCAATTTTATCCCAGAATTGATCTTCGGAAATCACAGAATGTAGTGAACTCCACCCTTTTTCTGCCAAAGGTAGTACTGTGGGACTTTTCATTCCAGGAAGAATTTTCAACACACTTGAAATAGCTTCATCGGGAACATTCATCAAAATATACTTTGAATTTCTAGAGGCAAGTACGGCTTTAAAACGAAAAACCAGTTTATTAAGTAATTCTGTTTTCTCACCACTTAATTGCGGCGCTTGCACTAAAACTGCTTCAGAACGAAGAATAGTTTCTAATTCTATCAATCCGTTCATGAAAAGTGTATTTCCGGAAGAAACGATATCACAAATGCCGTCAGCTAAACCAATTGTTGGGGCAATTTCCACAGATCCTGAAATGGTATGCACTTCAGCTTTTACATTATTCTTTTTAAAGAAATCATTGACCGTATTCGGATATGACGTTGCTATTTTCTTCCCTTCAAAATCATAGACTGATTTTATGGCGCTATTCTTCGGAACGGCCAAAGAAACGCGACATTTGGAGAAATTCAATTGGCAAGTTTTAGTTAATTTACTTCGCTCTTCAATGAGCAAATTCTCCCCAACGATACCACAATCAACTACGCCATCAGCGACGTATTGGGGAATGTCTGAATTTCGAAGAAACAACACTTCCAATGGAAATCCTAAAGCAATCGACTTGAGCTTGCCATTCGAGGCATCGACTTTAATGCCACATTCTTTTAATAGTTGAAGGGAATCTTCTAAAAGTCTCCCGGATTTTTGAACTGCAATTCTAAGCATACTTACATTTTTTTTAAACAAAAAACCCGCTTGAAAGCCAAGCGGGTTAAATCATATAATTTGACATACCATTTTCGCTTGGCTATCCAAGTAGAAGATGATGATGTATGTTAACTAAAAACACGTGGCGAAATTACAGTAATTTTTCGATTTATCAAAGTCCAAATCATTTTTTTAGAGAATGACTGCAATTTGTTGGTATCTTTTTTTAACGTGAAGCAAAAAATTTACTCAAATCCTTTAACTTTGTTTTGATGAGTGATTTCGTTGTTTCAGCCAGAAAATACCGCCCACAAACTTTTGATACTGTTGTCGGTCAATCTTCGATTACGGAGACACTGAAGAATGCAATTAAAAATGATCATTTAGCTCAGGCGTTTCTTTTTTGCGGTTCACGTGGGGTAGGGAAAACGACAACAGCAAGAATTTTAGCAAAAACGATAAACTGTTTCAATCGAACTGATCAAATTGAGGCCTGTGACCAATGTGACTCATGTATTTCTTTCAATTCTGGAAACTCTTTGAATGTCTACGAAATGGATGGCGCATCAAACAATTCGGTAGATGACATTCGAAATTTAATAGATCAGGTTCGAATTGCACCCCAGTTAGGCTCTCACAAAATTTATATTATCGATGAGGTTCATATGCTCTCATCGAGTGCTTTTAACGCATTTCTGAAAACACTGGAAGAACCCCCGAAACACGCTATTTTCATTTTAGCAACTACCGAGAAACATAAAATTATCCCAACGATTCTTTCGCGTTGCCAAATATTTGATTTCAATCGTATCAGAGTCAAAGATATATCCGATCATCTTGCTGTAATTGCCTCCAAAGAGGCGGTTACTGCCGATCCTGAGGCACTTCATTTAATTGCCATGAAAGCAGATGGAGCCCTGCGCGATGCTCTTTCCATTTTTGATCAAATAGTAACTTTCGCTGGAAACACTGTAACCTATAAACATGTGCTGGAAAATCTTAACGTGTTGGATTATGACTATTTCTTTAAAGTGGTCGATTCGGCAGAAAAAGAGGATATTCCTTCCGCTTTGCTTATTCTAAATGATATCTACCAAAAAGGTTTCGATGGACATAACTTTGTAAATGGACTTTCAGAACACTATCGAAATTTACTTGTTTGTAAAGACGTTAGAACACTTTCACTCATGGATGTTTCTGAATCCATTCAACAGAGATTTGCGGAACAATCAAAATTAATCGATTCTTCACGAATACTAAGGTCTCTTTCTGTTTTGAGTAAAATTGATGTCGACTACAAATCATCTAAAAATCCGAGGCTATTGATTGAAGTAGGCCTCATGCAACTTTGTTCGCTCAAGCAAGAGCAGGAAAAAAAAAATGGCTGACGGACCGAATTGATATCCTTCCTTTTCCCAATCAGAGTTTACGTAAAACTTCCCAGTCTTCAAAGGTCAATCAACCGGTTATTAAACAACCTTACACTCAAGAGAAACCAGTGCCGAAAGTTTTATCCGAACCAACAGGCAATGTGGCAACTACTCACGTATCGATAAAGAAAATTTTAGAAGATCAAAAATTACAAGAGGTTTCTCCGAACCAAGAGGACATGCCACGAGAAGTATTTTCGAAAGAACAGGTAAGAATGTATTGGAAGCAATTCGCATTTCAAATGAAGGAAAACGGAATGGAGACGTTTTATCATGCGCTAATTAAACGAGAACCCCATTATCTGGAAGAAGAAAAGTTTGGACTTGAAGTTGACAACCAAATTCAAATCGATTACATCAATCCAATTCTCGGTGATTTCATTCATTTTTTGAGAAAAAATCTAAATAACTATCAAGTTGAAGTAACCTTGATTCTGTCGGATAACCCTAATAAAGAAGTGAAATACCTCACAGGAAAAGATAAATTTAACGCACTCGCAAGGAGAAATCCCAATCTACATACACTTAAAAATCTGTTTAACCTCGATATTGAATTTTAACATGATTTTCGTTGAATTCGAAAATGAGTTATTGGAAAAAGCTTTTTTGAAGTTCAAAACAGAGTGGGAGCAAAATTGTCCAATAGAGGTAATGAGTTCCGGTTCTACTGGAGCACCTAAAAAGATCTGGATATCGAAATCACAACTGATTTTGTCCGCTAAGAAAACCATTCATTTTTTTGATTTACCGAAAGGCATTAAAGCTCTTAATTGTTTGTCTTTGGAAACTATTGCAGGTAAAATGATGCTTGTTCGATCCTTTGTTGGAAATTGGGAATTGAAGATATTAGAGCCAAGATCAAATCCACTCAAAAATAGTGATGAATCATTTGATTTCGTGGCTTTAGTTCCACTTCAGCTTGAACGAATTCTATTAGATACACCTGAAAAAATTAAGAATATAAAGACCATAATTGTCGGAGGGGCTCCTGTGACGAATAACTTAATCAACCTTTTGAAAAATCATGAAATTTCCGTTTATCAAACATTTGGAATGACAGAAACCGTTTCCCACATTGCCCTGCGTAAAATAGGATTTCAAACAGAAGAGTTTTATCAAACGGTTGATGGAGTGGAGGTAAGCGAGAAGAATGGAAACTTAGTTATTCATTATCCAGAGATGTTTTCAAAATCGCTGTTTACGAATGATTGTGTTGAAATTCATTCTAACAAACAATTTAAATGGTTAGGACGTTCAGATTTTGTAATCAATAGCGGTGGTGTAAAATTAAATCCAGAAAAAATTGAACAAAAATTGGCTGAATACATTCCCTTTCCATTTTTTATTACCAGTGTAAACGATGAACGTTTGGGGCAAAAATTGGGATTAATCATTGAAAGAAATTTATATTTTATTCCCGAAAAGCAAAAACTAAAGGCGCTTTTGGATAAGTTTGAAATTCCTAAGGTTTATCTGAATGTGGATGAATTTGAGCGAACAATAAGTGGAAAGATAAATCGATTAAAAACTATTGAAAATCTGACTAAAGGTGACTGGAAAGAACTTATTTGATTTTTTTGGTCTGCCTGAAAATGCCAAGGAGGATGATCTCAAAAAGATATATCGCTTCCTCGTAAAAAAGTATCATCCCGATAAAAATAAATCCAAAGATGCCAAGTCAAAGTTTCAGGAATTGAAGAAAGCCTATGATGATTTACTCATTGTTATTCGAAACAGACAGCATTCAATTGAAAGAAAGGATGAAGAATCGGTAGAGGAGCAATGGAGAAAATACAGAAAGCGAGCAAGAGAAATCACAATCGAAAAAGAGAACAAACAAGCTGAAGCTATGAATGAATGGTATAACAGGTTGTTATCTGGAAAAACATGGCAATACACGAAAATTGTTTCTCTGTGCGCTGGAATTCTTGTTTTATTACTTTTTATTGATTTTTTTCTTCCAAGAAAATATGAAGCAAGTTACGTTGTGCGTTATGATACTAAAAACTACCACAGTATCGATGAACATCGAATTAGCAAGGTTGAAATGAAAGAAGGTGAAACTTATTGGCTAGACAGGTATAACAATGGTTTTTTTAATTTAAATCCATTTGTGAGAATTGAGAAAACAGGATTATTGCACAGTCCAATTACTTTTCAAAAATATGATGGTCATAGGCTAATATCAATTCCGATTGAACTTACTATTTATTGGGCGCAAATAGTTGTTTTTATTGCACTACTAATTTCAGTGGCATTATTTTTTTACAGAAAAAGAGATGTTTATTTTATCATGGCAAGTTACTACACACGCTATTTTACAGGACCATTTATTATATGGTTTTTAATTTCAAATAATCGTTGGATTCATATTTTTACACTTGGTTTTTTATGACAAAAAAAGAGAAAGGATTTTTCATATTGAATGAATTGGAACGGCTGTATCCTCAAACACCCATTCCACTTGACCATACAGATGCTTACACACTCCTAATTGCAGTCTTATTATCTGCTCAATGCACAGATGAACGGGTCAATAAAATCACTCCGGCATTGTTCAATAAAGCCAAAACACCAAACGAAATGATTCGTTTGTCAGTTGAGGAAATTCGTGAAATTATAAGACCTTGTGGTTTATCGCCAAGAAAATCCCAGGCAATTTGGGATTTGTCTAAAATTATTATTGAGAAACATCAAGGCCAAGTCCCGGATAATTTTGATGATTTAGAGGCACTTCCTGGCGTTGGTCACAAAACTGCCTCTGTCGTAATGGCACAAGCCTTTGGGATTCCCGCATTTCCCGTTGATACGCACATTCATAGACTTTTAACAAGATGGGGGATTTCTTCAGGGAAAAGTGTGGAGGAAACAGAACGAGAAGCGAAGAAACTTTTCCCCAAGGAAACTTGGAACAAGTTACACTTACAAATCATTTTCTATGGTCGTGAGTATTCCCCTGCAAGAAGTCCCAGAAAAGAAATTGATTTCATTACTGCTAAAATTGGAACCAAAAAAGCGCTCAATGAATTAAAATCATAATAATTTATTTTGAAATTAACAATTGTTGAAAACTCACTTTAAAATCTTTTTGTAAAGAAATTTGCCTGTCTTTAGGAAGGTCAATTTGCATTACGTATATTTGTTTTATGGACAATCAAGAAAACAATCGCAAACCAATTTCAAGACTCAAATCTCCTTCAGTCTTAACAGGAGATTTAGGAAAAATACCGCCACAAGCGATTGATATTGAACAGGTTGTTCTAGGCGCCATGATGCTTGAAAAAAATGCAGTAAATGACACAATCGACATTTTACACCAAAACAGTTTTTATGATCCTAAGCATCAATATATTTATAAAACGATAAGGGAATTATTTGCTTCAACTAATCCTGTTGATCTTGTAACCGTAACGGCAAAACTTCAGAAAAATGGAGAATTAGAGGCGGCAGGTGGTGCTGCTTACATTTCCACTTTAACAAATCGCGTTGCCAGTTCTGCTCACGTTCAATATTGGGCGAGAATTATTGCTGAAAAATACATTAAAAGAGAGTTAATTCGCGTGAGTAGTGAAATAATTAGAGATGCATACGACGAAACGAAAGATGTTTTTGATTTACTAAATAGTGCTGAGTCCGGCCTTTTTCAAATTGCTGAAAATAACATGAGTAAGCAAGTAAATAACATGCAAAATGTTGTTCGTGAGGCCATTCAAGAAATTGAAAAAGCTGCTCAAAATTCAGATGGCATTTCTGGTGTCCCTTCCGGTTTTTATGATTTGGATAAACTTACCTCAGGTTGGCAACGTTCAGACATGATTGTTTTGGCAGCTCGACCTGGTATGGGTAAAACAGCTTTTGTTTTGTCCATGGCAAGAAACACGGCGGTTGACTATAACAAAGGTGTTGCAGTATTCTCTCTGGAAATGTCTGCGGTTCAGTTGGTAAAACGTTTAATTGCAAGTGAAGCAAGACTTAGTGCTGAAAAACTTCGCAAAGGTGATCTAAAAGAACATGAGTTTCAGCAAATGCATACGAGAATTTCAAAACTTGCAACCGCTCCAATCTTTATTGATGATACACCTGGTTTGAGTATTTTTGACTTCCGTGCGAAATGTCGTCGCCTCAAAGCACAGCATAATATCGAATTGATTATAATTGATTATTTGCAGTTAATGTCAGCCAAGGATGGAAAAGGTGGAGGAAATCGTGAACAAGAAATTTCGACTATATCACGATCCATCAAAGAAATTGCAAAAGAGTTGAATGTTCCGATTATTGCTTTAGCTCAGTTGAGTCGATCTGTTGAGCAACGAGGTGGAGACAAGCGCCCAATGCTTTCAGATTTGCGTGAGTCCGGAGCCATAGAGCAGGATGCCGATATCGTTTCATTTATATACAGACCAGAGTATTATGGATTGGTGAAAGATGATGATGGAAATTCTAATCAAGGAATAGGTGAGATAATTATTGCTAAACATAGAAATGGTTCTTTGGATCGAGTACGTTTGCGTTTTGTTGCCGAATATGCGCGATTTGAGAATTTAAATGAAGTTCCTGAAATGGAGTTAGCTCGACCTTTAAGCAATAGTCTATCGAGTTTTAATGAAGAAATGAATGCTTACATTATTCCAAGTAAGATGAACGATAATTCATCGAATGGCGATATTTTTGATAAGAATGGTTTGGATGAAAACCCATTTTAAATGATACGTCTTGGATTCCTAATATTGTTATTCTTTGCCACAAGCTTGCTTCGCGCAACTCAATTGCTAATCCCCATGGATGAATCCCAATCCAACCATCTGAAAGCATATGGAATAGCTTATTGGACGCTTGAAAATAATGTTACAATTGAATGGTTATTGAATTACCGAGGAGGTTCATTTCTAATGCCACATTTAAAAAGTATTGAAGAGGAATTAATCATTCGTGGCGTTAAATATGAAGTTTTGGCAGATGGTCAAGTGAATCAAATTCGCTCTCAAATTGCTAATCCAGAAGTAAACATGGAAATTGTTCAATTGGAAAAAGCTCCGAAAATTGCCGTATACACCCCGCCCAACAAACAACCTTGGGATGACGCAGTTACCCTAGTTTTGGAATATGCTGAAATTAAATATGATAAGGTTTACGATTCGGCAATCGTTATGGGAATTCTACCAAAATACGATTGGTTGCATCTTCATCATGAAGATTTTACTGGGCAATACGGGAAATTTTACAGTTCTGCTAGGAATCAAAGTTGGTATCAAGAGCAAATTGCTATTGCTGAAAAGGACGCAAGAATGCTTGGATTTAAAAAAGTTTCCGAGCTCAAGTTTGCCGTTGCTAAAAATTTGAAAAGTTTTGTTTTAGGCGGAGGATTTCTATTTACAATGTGCAGTGGTACTGATAGTTTTGACATCGCTTTGGCCGCAGAGGGAGTTGACATCTGTGAATCAGTTTTCGATGGCGATGGTTCGGATGCTCGAGCTCAGGAGAAATTGGATTTTTCAAAAACTTTCGCTTTTAAGGACTTTCATTTGATAAAAGACCCCATGGTTTATGAATACTCAGATATTGATGCATCGGATTTGAGAAACCAACGAGTTATCTCAGAGCAAATAGATCAGTTTTCTCTTTTTGATTTTTCGGCTAAATGGGATATTGTGCCAACCATGTTGACTCAGTGCCATGTGGACGTTGTTAAAGGTTTTATGGGACAAACTACAGATTTTAGAAAAGAATTCATTAAATCCAATGTACTGGTTCTAGGAGAGAACAAAGCGGCAGGAACGGCGAGGTACATCCATGGAGAACTTGGACAAGGAACTTGGACATTTTATGGTGGTCATGATCCAGAGGACTATCAACATTTTGTTGGAGATCCGGTAACTGATTTAAATTTACATCCAAACTCGCCTGGATACAGACTCATTCTCAACAATATATTATTTCCGGCTGCAAAAAAGAAAAAAAGAAAAACATAGAATTTTTGCGTTTTTCATTGTTAATTCAATTTAAATGCTTAAAATTGCGCCGTCTTGTTTGTCTTTTCAGACAAATATCTCCACTAAAAATCATAACTAACTTTTAATTAAATGGATCATAAAGAATTAGAGAGTAAAAAAATCTCAGACCTTCGTGTAATAGCACAAACAATAGGAATTGAAAACCCTGAAAAATACAAAAAACCGGAACTTATTAACCTAATTGCGGGAGAGAATTCAGTTGAAAAGGAAGAAGAAATACTCCAATCCAGTCCAAAACTTAAACGAAAACGTAACAAAGGTTTTGCCAATCAAGTTCCCGAATTGTCTCTAAATGTAAATGATGATCAAATCAAAGAAATAGAAGCCCTTGAAAAAGATAATTCAGAAAATGAAAAGATCATTGAGGAAGTCATTACTTCAGATGTAATGAATGAATCCGAAGTAAGAAGAAACGAGCCAAATAACAAACAGAAAAATCAAAAGCATTTTAATCGTGGTAGAAACGAAGATCAAATAGAAGCCCCTCAAGATCCAAATAAAACTGAAGAGAAAATTCCTGAGGAAAATTATGATTTAGTTGGAATCGTATCTGCCGAAGGTGTTTTGGAAGTTATTCAAGATGGTTACGGTTTTTTACGCTCTTCAGATTATAATTATTTACCATCTCCTGACGACATTTATGTTTCACAAAATCAAATTAAACTTTTTGGTTTAAAAACCGGAGATACCGTGAAAGGAACAATTCGTCCTCCTCGTGAAGGAGAGAAGTATTTTCCATTGGTTAAAGTTGAGTCCATTAACGGTCGTGACCCATCCTACATTCGAGATCGCGTACCTTTCCAATATTTAACTCCTTTGTTTCCATCTGAAAAATTCAAGTTGACTGGTCATAAACAGGAGTCATTGTCAACTCGTGTGATGGACTTGTTCGCTCCGATTGGAAAAGGACAACGAGGTATGATTGTTGCGCAACCGAAAACAGGTAAAACCATGCTTTTGAAGGATGTTGCCAACGCGATCGCCGCAAATCACCCTGAGACCTATTTGATTGTACTTTTAATTGATGAACGTCCGGAAGAGGTAACTGACATGGCTCGATCTGTAAAGGCTGAAGTAATTGCATCAACTTTTGACGAACCGGCTGAACGACATGTAAAAGTGGCCAATATGGTTCTTGAGAAAGCAAAACGAATGGTTGAGTGCGGACACGATGTCTGTATTCTATTGGATTCCATTACGCGTTTAGCTCGAGCATACAACACCGTTTCTCCTGCCTCCGGAAAAGTATTATCGGGTGGTGTTGATGCTAATGCTCTTCACAAACCAAAACGATTTTTTGGTTCCGCCAGAAAAATCGAAAATGGTGGTTCACTTTCTATTTTAGCAACTGCATTAACGGAAACCGGATCTAAAATGGATGAAGTAATCTTCGAAGAGTTTAAAGGAACAGGGAACATGGAATTACAATTAGATCGGAAGATTTCAAACCGTAGAATATACCCTGCAATTGATATTACAGCTTCAGGAACAAGACGTGAAGATTTACTTGTTGGAAAGGATGTTCTTCAACGTGTTTGGCTCATTCGTAAGTTCATTGCTGATATGAATCCGATAGAGGCGATGGAATTCCTTAAATCGCATATGGAAAATACACTTTCAAACGAAGAATTTCTAATTTCAATGAATAGCTAATATGAAGTTTCCAGTTAAAGTTGGACTCATTTGTGCAGCTATTTGGATAGCTTTTAAGTTAGTTGCTTGGAGCTTTTCATTGAGCTTGAAGGATGTAAAACCATTTGTCTTCGTCAACATGTTTCTTTTGACTACTTCAATTACCTATGCACTTTATGTTGTGAAGTTGAAAGAAGATGATAGCAATCTACTGAATGACATTAAAAACGGGATGCTCGCAGGAATGCCTTATTCAGTTATCGTTTCCGTTTTTATGTATTTTTATTATGAGCGAATTTATCCTGAATTTAACGAACAGAAAATTGCTGTGATTGAAAAAAAGTTAGAAGAACCGAATGCAATTAAGGAAATTCAAAAGAATAATCCCGAAATGCAAAACAATTCTCCACAGGAAGTTCGAAATGAAGTTATACAAAAATCTAAGATGATTTATAGTTCCAAGTTCAACATGCTTGTCGCTCTACTTTCACTTGTTTTGTACACAACTTTAAATTCAATCGTTGTCGCATTGATATTTCGAAAAGTTGTTTTTGCGAATAGACGTTAGAGTTTTTTTGTCAATTCTTCACCCAATTGCTCATAATTTATTCCGTCAAATGTGCCAGATGACATCATTAAAAGAACGGAATTTGAAAAGTCTTGCTGATAAATAAAATCGAGAACTTCAGAAGTTTTATTGGTCACAACCACATTACCCCCAAAACCCTCTTGAACTTGTTGATTTGTGATTGGTTCAAGTTTTTTGTGTTTTACAACTTCTGGATTGTAGTAAACTAATGCAACATCGGCTTTTGCCATTGAATTAGTGTAATGCGGCAAAAACTCTTTTTTAAGAGATGAGAATGTATGCAATTCCATACAAGCAATCACTTTTCTACTTTGATATTGGTGTTTTACGGCATTTGTTGTTGCCATCAATTTAGATGGCGAATGGGCAAAATCTTTGAACATGACAAAATTGCCTTTCTCCGCAACCTTTTGAAGTCTCTTTCCTGCACCTTTAAAATCTTGCATAGCAATTAAAAATTCATCAGGTTTGATTCCGATTGCCTCTCCAAGTCTTAGCGCGCCCATGAGATTTTGCAAATTGTGCGGACCGAAAATAGATAGTGGATAATCGCTACCCTCAAAATGCAGCAATGTACCATCATCTGTTGGTTTGAAATTTGGAGTTTCATAAGGAACAGTTTTAATCTTTGAGCCATAACGCACACCTAACTTCTTAACTTCTTTGTCTTCAGCATTATATACCAAAGTTCCATTTGGCTCGATTAATTGACAGAATTTCTCAAACTGTTCAATATAATTTTCAAAAGTTGGAAATACATTGATATGATCCCATGCGATTCCGCTTATAATTGCAATATTGGGTTTGTAAAGATGAAATTTTGGTCTACGGTCAATCGGTGAACTGAGGTATTCATCACCTTCCAAAATCATGATTTTTGCATCCTCACTCAATTTAACCATACAATCGTATCCTTCGAGCTGAGCTCCAACCATGTAGTCGACATTCAATCCAATTTTATTAATAGCATGCAGTAGCATGGATGTTATTGTCGTTTTACCGTGACTTCCTCCAATGACAACTCTAATTTTATTCTTACTTTGTTCATACAGGTATTCAGGATAGGAAAACACAGGCAGGTTAAGTTCTTTTGCTTTATTCAATTCAGGATTGTCCTCTCTTGCGTGCATTCCAAGAATAACAGCATCTAAATTTGAATGAATGAGTTCGGTGTCCCATCCAATTCTTTGAGGTAAAATACCTTGCTTTTGGAGTCTCGACATAGAAGGTTCAAAAATCTCATCATCAGAACCCGTTACCACGTATCCTTTTCGACTCAACGCTATCGCTAAATTATGCATCGCACTTCCTCCAATTGCAATAAAATGAACTTGCATACTTTTATTTTAATCGAAAATAATGATGATTGTTAAACCAAATCAAGAAAAGATCAGAAATTACTGACAGGCTGTTATGGAATAAATTTACTTTTCGATTACATTGATGCCTGTAGATTCGTTTGCCCAAACAAATTCAGTAGTCGATGCTCCATTTTTATAGAACGAATTAACACCTGATTCATTGGTATGTTGTTCATAAACTACACCATATCCGTTTTTATCTACTACAACACGACGAATTATTATTAATGTCACAAATCCTTCCTTATTTTTTATTTTGTATACGCGTTCCGTCATTTTGTTTTTATCAAAAAGCTTACCTGTTTCATCAGCAAGATTATTTGCATCAAGTTTATTTTCTTTCACGTAATCTTTTTTCTCTTGTAAATAATTGTTTCGATTTTCGACTAATAAATCAGTTAATGAATCTTGTTTGAATTGAGCGTATTCTGTTTGAATTCTGGTTTTTTGGAGCGATTCTGCAATCAACTCATTGTGATT
>JBIIVA010000155.1:0-5967 GCA_044339705.1 Crocinitomicaceae bacterium | reverse complement strand
ATTCTGGAGCTGAGGTTCTTACTTCACGATCCCAGTCAAATGAAAATCCGATTTTATCCAATTGATCACGATATCGAGCAATGTTTTGTTCGGTTGTAATTGCCGGATGCTGACCTGTTTGTATCGCATATTGTTCTGCCGGTAATCCAAATGAGTCGTATCCCATTGGATGCAGCACATTGAATCCTTGCAAACGCTTATAACGCGAATAAATATCAGAAGCGATATACCCAAGTGGATGACCTACGTGCAGTCCAGCGCCAGATGGATATGGAAACATATCGAGCACATAGAATTTGGGTTTTGAAGTGTCTTCAGAAACTTTAAATGTTTTGTTTTCAGCCCAAAATTTTCGCCATTTGTTTTCAATTGCTCTAAAATCGTAATCCATTCTGTTTATTTAGATTGCAAAGATAAAAGTTCATTTCGGGTGTTGGTAGTGGAATAAAAAAATGTTTGGATGTCTATAGTAGAATTCCATTGGAGCTGACAAAATAATTGTAGTTCGACATGGAAAAGGAATAAAACCAATTGGTTCCATTTCTACGAAATAGATTCAACTACCTCGACAAATGCATATTTCGTTCCGAATAAACCTTCGTAAAGAATGGATCTTTCAGATTCTTAATGAAACGAATGGCTTCTCCCGTTGATTTCATCTCGGGACCTAATTCCTTTTTAACGTCTGGAAACTTTTCATAAGAGAAAACTGGAATCTTAATTGCATAGCCTTCTTTGCGTGGATTGAAATTAAAATCGGTTACTTTGTTTACTCCCAACATAACTTTGGTAGCATAGTTAACATAAGGCTCGTCGTATGCTTTCGCAATGAAAGGAACTGTTCTCGACGCACGCGGATTGGCTTCAATTACATACACTTTATCGTCTTTAATAGCGAATTGAATATTTAATAAACCTACTGTTCTCAATTCAATCGCAATTTTCTTGGTAATGTCTTCGATTTGCGTCATCACGAAATCACCTAAATTGTATGGTGGTAAAACGGCATATGAATCTCCCGAGTGAATTCCGGCAGGTTCAATGTGCTGCATAATTCCGATGATGTATACATTTTCGCCATCACAAATCGCATCTGCTTCAGCTTCAATCGCTCCACCTAAAAAGTGATCCAACAATATTTGATTATTACCCATTTCATTGATGATGTCAACTACGTGGTGTTCCAATTCTTCTTTGTTGATGACGATTTTCATTTTCTGTCCACCAAGAACATAGGATGGTCGCACCAATAATGGAAATCCTAAATCATCCGCCAATTGCAAAGCTTGTTCAGCACTTTCAACTACGCCATATTTTGGGAATGGAATGTTATTTTTCTCCAATAATTTCGAAAAACGACCGCGATCTTCTGCTAAATCCAAGGCATCGAAACTTGTTCCGAGAATTTTAATTCCATATCGATTCAATTTTTCGGCAAGTTTTAATGCCGTTTGTCCACCCAACTGAACGATAACACCTTCCGGCTTTTCGTGTTGGATTATATCGTAAATATGTTCCCAAAAAACAGGTTCGAAATACAATTTATCAGCCGTATCGAAATCAGTTGAAACCGTTTCCGGGTTACAGTTAATCATGATGGTTTCGTATCCACATTCTTTAGCTGCCAAAACGCCATGAACACAAGAATAATCAAATTCAATTCCTTGTCCAATTCGATTAGGCCCTGACCCTAAAACAACGATTTTCTTTTGATCTGAAACAACACTCTCATTCTCATATTCAAAAGTGGAGTAGTAATAGGGAGTTTGCGCTTCGAATTCAGCCGCACACGTATCAACAAGTTTGTATACGCGTTGGATACCAAATTCCATTCGTTTTTTGTGAACTTCGGACTCCATACATCTCAGTAAATGAGCGATTTGACGATCAGCATAACCTTTTTGCTTGGCTTCAAAGAATAAATCTTTGGGTAAATTTTCAATGTGATATTTCTCAATCTTACGCTCCAATTTGATGAGATCTTCAATTTGTTTGAGGAACCAAATGTCAATTTTTGTTTTTTCAACGATTGTTTTGAAGGGAATTCCAAGTTTTATGGCATCGTAAATATGGAAAAGTCGGTTCCAACTCGGGTGACTTAATGAATGTAGAATTTCATTTTGATTGGTCAATTCACGTCCATCCGCACCAAGTCCATTTCGGTTGATTTCCAACGATTGACATGCTTTTTGAAGTGCTTCTTGAAACGAGCGACCGATTCCCATTACTTCTCCAACTGATTTCATTTGCAAACCAAGTTCACGATTCGTTCCAGGAAATTTATTGAAGTTCCAACGTGGAATTTTAACAATTACATAATCCAAAGTTGGTTCAAAAAGAGCTGAGGTTGTTTTTGTAATTTGATTTTTCAACTCATCCAAGTGATAACCGATTGCTAATTTCGAAGCAATTTTCGCGATAGGATAACCCGTAGCCTTGGATGCCAAAGCAGAGGACCTAGAGACACGTGGATTGATTTCAATCGCAATGATGTCCTCTTTTTCATCCGGTGAAACGGCAAATTGAACATTACATCCACCTGCAAAATTCCCAATGGAACGCATCATTTTGATGGCCATATCCCGCATTTTTTGGAAAGTAGTGTCGGACAACGTCATCGCAGGAGCAACCGTAATGGAATCACCCGTATGAATTCCCATCGGGTCAAAATTCTCTATCGAACAAATGATCACAACGTTGTCATTCGCGTCACGGAGCAATTCCAACTCGTATTCTTTCCAGCCAATTAAGGCTTTGTCAATCATTACCTCATGAATAGGCGACAATTGCAATCCTCTTTCTAGTAGATTATCGAATTCTTTTGGTTCATATAAAATAGATGCTCCCGAACCACCGAGCGTGTATGACGGTCGAATACAAAGTGGGAAGCCGAATTCCTGAGCGATTTCTTTTCCTTCCAAAAAAGATTTTGCTGTTTTTTGTGGCGCCATCGGAACACCAATTTGAATCATCAAATCTCGGAATGCTTCTCGATTTTCTGTGATTTCAATTGCGTTTATGTCGACTCCGATAATTTTAACCCCATGTTCTTCCCAAATGCCCATTTCGTCGCACTTGATACATAAATTTAAAGCCGTTTGTCCTCCCATCGTTGGTAAAACCGCATCAATTTTATGATTCTTGAGAATTTCGATGATGCTTTCCGGTTCCAAAGGCTGCAAATAAACATTGTCCGCAACTACTTTGTCGGTCATAATGGTAGCCGGGTTTGAGTTGATTAATGTCACTTCAATTCCTTCTTCTCGCAATGATCTGGCGGCTTGAGAACCGGAATAATCAAACTCACAGGCTTGACCAATAACAATCGGTCCACTTCCGATAATCAGAATGGATTTGATGGATGAATCTTTTGGCATAGGGATTTCAATTTACATTTTCTTCGAAGCGAACGTTCGCTGCAAATTGAGCGCAAATTTAACCGATTCAAAATTAAATGAATCGAGAAATTTCAATTGTTTTTTAACAAAAATGGATTTGTTGTTGATAATGAGGTTTTAAAAATAAGATTTTACAAAGTGTCCCTCCAATCTATTTCAACATTTAGGCGATGATAATTATATATGTTTTCAAAAGATAGGCTGATTTCATTCTTTAAATTTGTTTGATTAGGCTTATGAAATTAGATCGAACTTACACACTAAAAGAAATTTCCGAAATCGTTCCATGCGCGTTTATCGGAAATGAAAATCACCAAATTACAGGTATCAATGAAATTCACATGGTAGAAAATGGCGATATCGTTTTTGTAGATCACCCAAAATATTACGATAAAGCGCTGAAATCCGCTGCCACAACCATCATCATTAACAAAGAAGTGGAATGTCCCTCGGGAAAAGCATTGATCTTAAGTGAAAAACCATTTGACATTTTCAATCAATTGACCACGCACTTTCGTCCATTACAATCGCCTCATACACAAGAAAATCAATTCATTCATCCTTCTGCTCAAATTTATCCCAATGTGTTCATAGGCAACAATGTGAAAATTGGAAAAAACACGCGAATCTATCCAGGAGTATGCATTATGGACAATACAATTATTGGTGACGAAGTAATCATTGGTGCAAACACGGTAATCGGGCATTTTGCCTTTTATTACAAGAAAAAAGAGGATGGTTATAACCGCCTTCATACGTGCGGTGGAGTTGAAATTCAATCAAATGTTGAAATCGGAGCACTTTGCACCATTGATGCAGGGGTAACTGGAATCACATGTATTGGTAAAGGAACAAAATTAGATGACCAAGTTCATATCGGACACGATACGGTAATTGGTGAAAATTGCTTGATGGCTTCCGGAGTTGGAATTGCAGGATGCGTGAAAATTGAAAACAACGTCATACTTTGGGGGCAAGTTGGCTGTGCCAGTGATGTTGTAATCGGCGAAGGAGTCGTAGTTTACGCTCAATCAGGAATTGGAAAAGACTTAGAATCCGGAAAAACATATTTTGGTAGTCCATGCGCTGAGGCAAAAGAAAAATTCAAGGAAATGGCTGCTATTCGTCAGTTGCCCGAATTATTAAAGAAGTTGTAATATGCGTTTTTCGAACGGCAGAGATATTGATTATCAGCTCGAGTTTAAAGACACCAAACTCCACTCATTGCTTGAGATTACCAACGCTATTAATTCCAATTATCCGGTTGAACAACTTCTAAAAATTTACAGCTTCATTTTAAAGGAGCAATTAAATTTCACAAAATTTATTTTACTGCATTCTCAAGAGGAATGGAATTGTCTTTTGAAAATTGGATTCAAAGGAAAAACGGATCTATCCAATATAGAAATTGATTTTAAGCGTTTTAAAGAAATTACCTTGGTAGAATCCTCCAATTCACCCATTTTAAAGGAATTTCAAGCTGTTATTCCGGTATTTCATCTGGAGAAACCTCTCGCCTATTTATTGATTTCAACGAATTTAAAAATTGAGAATTTAGAACCCAGCCATTTCTCTTTTGCTCAAACTTTAACGAATATTATTTCGGTTGCTGTCGAGAACAAGCGATTAGTGAAGCAAGATATCATCAAGCAGCGTATTTCGAAAGAATTAGAGGTCGCCTCGGAAATGCAAAAATTGTTGTTTCCATCTGAATTACCATCCAATCGTAAAATGGATCTTTCTGCTAGGTATGTTCCACGACATGCGATTGGTGGAGATTATTACGACTTCATTCCCTTGGGAGACGATGAGTATATACTTTGTATCGCGGATGTTTCCGGGAAAGGAATTTCAGCAGCGTTGTTGATGGCCAACTTTCAAGCTACGATTAGAACACTTTTTAAATACCAACGATTTGAATTGCCTTTTTTGTTGGAGGAACTGAATACCAAAGTGATGAAAAGCACGAAAGGGGAAAAGTTTATCACGTTTTTCATTGCTCATTACAATGCGCATACACGAAAAATGAAGTATGTCAACGCAGGGCATAACCACCCGATTATTCTCAATGGAAGAAGAGCAACCATGCTCAAAGAGGGTTGCATTGGGCTTGGAATGTTGGATGAGCTCCCCTACGTGAATGTTGGGAAATTGGAATTGAAACCAAATACAACATTTGTTCTTTACACGGATGGTGTTGTGGAACTAGAGAACAATGAAGGAGAGCAATTCGGCCTAGAACGATTAATCAAAAACATTCAGGCATATTCGCCGCTCAAAATGGAAGACATGAACAACATCATTTTTTCCAAATTAGACGATTGGCGTGGGGATTTAAATTTTGTCGATGACACGGCGATTTTCAGCTGCAAGTTCTTTTAGATTTTATTGATTTTATTGGGTGATAGCTTATATTTAGCTCCGTCAGGGGCACATATTGCTAACGATTAGATCGTAAGTATTCTATTGGTAATTAGGGCTTGCTGAAAAACTCGAACCTATTGATTTATAGCAATATAAAGCAGTAATTGAGATTACAAGCGCAAGGTTTTCGAGTTGTTTTCTGGAA
>JBIIVA010000154.1:0-6022 GCA_044339705.1 Crocinitomicaceae bacterium | reverse complement strand
TGCTTACTTTTTTCTGCTTCGGCAAAAAAGTAAGGGTAGAAACAATCTTGGTTTTCATTTTTTGGCATTGCCCCAAAAAGTTAGCAAAAAGGTCTAGCGCTGGAAAGATTTGACTACCCTCATCTTCCTCGTTGCTAAAATTTCTGAAACTCACCTCGCACCTCGGCTCAAACAGCCAGAAATTTAAACGCATCTTCGTCGTGTGGGTGCCTAGTTTAATCTTTCAATGCGCGAATTCATGGGAGTTGAATTTATTTTGACTTCGTATCAAAAGAGTAACCATGCGCAGGGTTGGCAGGCATGGAAATTATTTCCTGCTTCGTTTTTTAAATGATAACGATTTCTATACTCAAATCAAATAATTCAAGGAAAATACAGCAGTTAAGGCAGCCGTTTCGGTTCGAAGTCTGAAATCACTCATGTGCACAGCTTTGTAACCATGATTTATTGAAAAATCAATCTCATTCTTGGAAAAATCGCCTTCCGGGCCAATCAAGAATGGTCCAACATTGATTAGTTCATTCAATTTAATTTTAACACCTTCATAACAATGACCAATATACCCATTCGGATTATTTTTAATGAATTTTTCAAATGAAATTACTTCATGAATTTCGGGTAAATAATAACGTTGGGATTGTTTTAATGCTGCCACAGCGATTTTATGAATGCGATCCATATTGATTGAACTTCTTTCATTGTTCACGCATTGAAGAAAACTCAATTTTGTAAGACCTACCTCAACGGCTTTTTCTACGAACCATTCGATTCGATCCATGTTTTTGGTAGGTGCTAGGGCAATATGAACCTGTTTTTGAGGCTTGTGGTGATAAATTACTTCATTGATTTGAAGCTTACATCGCTTCGGATGATTATCAATGACTACCGCTTTGTATTGTTGGCCTTTTCCGTCAATTAAATCAACTTTTGAACCTACTTCATATCTTAATACCCGGATACAATGTTTAGATTCTTCCTCGGCGAGCAAAAATTCCTTTTCATTAATTGATATTTCAGGGGCGAAAAATGTAGCCATCAATGAATTAATTTAAAAACCATTTCTCGCAGTAAATCACCACTAGTTGATGATGAATTTCCAACTCCTTTTGCTTTCAGATCAAATTCATGCAATGTTTCAATATTCGATGCTATTTTACGAGGATCAAAATGGTTTTTTGCAGTTAATAATTCACCGGCAACAAAAGGATGCAAGCTAAGCGCTTGGGCAACAGCTTCTCTCGATTTATTCGGAAGAAAGTGAATGCGCATAATGTTAGAAAAAAACCGAAAAAGATTGGAAATAACAACCGTAATATCCGCAGCTTTCGGATTTTGCTCGAAATAATTTACAATACGAAAACACTTTAAAGTGTCCCTTGATTGAATGGCATTTGTTAATTCGAAAACGTTGTAATCTTTTGAAATACCTATGTTTTGCTCAATATGGCTGTCGTTGATAATAGTACCCTTTGGAACCAAAATAGTGAGCTTTTCAATTTCATTTACGATTCGATTTAAATCATTTCCAATAAATTCAGTTAGAAGCATACTAGCCTTGGAAGTAATTTCGTAGTTTATGGTCTTCACATAAGAGTTAATCCAATCGGCAAGTTGGTATTCCCTAACTTTATCCGACTTAAAAACGATTCCATTCTTTGTAGCAGCTTTGATGCTTTTTTTTCTGGAATCATACGTTTTGTATTTATAACAAAGAACGAAAATGGTTGAATCCAATGGATTTTGAAAATATTTTTCGAGATTTTCGATGTCTTTAAAATACTGAGCTTCTTTTAAAATAACCAACCTCCTTTCCGCCATCATAGGATAAGCGTTTAGTTCACCTAAAAGTGTAACTGCATCGGTTTCTTTGGCATATAAAATAGATTGATTGAAATCTCGCTCGTGCTCCTGCAGTGCATTCGCCTCAACAGCATCAGAAATTGCGTCAATAAAATAGGATTCTTCTCCATGCAGAAAGTAAATTTTTTCAAACCTGCCGGCTTTGATGTCCTTGAGGATAAGTTTATAATCCATTTGATTTCAAAAATACAAAAGAGTTGCTAATTGCATCGTGATTTCATGCCGCATCAATTAATCATTTGGATGCTTTTCCCAAATTTGAATGAGTTCAATTAAGGTTTTTACAGCATTTTGCATGTCTTGAATACTTACAAACTCGTGTTTTGAATGAATGGCCATTTCACCTGTAAATAAATTAGGACAAGGTAATCCCATAAATGAGAGACGAGAACCATCTGTTCCTCCACGAATGATAGCACGTCTAGGAGTAATTCCAACTTTTTCCATGGCTTGAACGGCATAATCAGTCACAAAAGGAACATCTTTGAGAATTTCTTTCATGTTACGATATTGCTCGGTAATTTCATAGCTAAAGCTAGAGCCCGGATTATTTTGAACGACTTGATTTGCTAAATGCTCCAAGTCTTTCTCGAATTCGTATAATTTAGACGTGTCGTGATCTCGAATAATAAAATTTACCGTTGCTTTTTCCAAGCCTCCGTCAATTGAAACGGGGTGCACAAATCCTTCTCGGTGACTTGTAGATTCCGGTGACCAGCGATCCTTCGGCAGAGAATCTACAAATTCTGATGCAAGTTTTACAGCGTTAATCATTTTGTTTTTAGCATAACCCGGATGAGCGCTAATTCCATTGAAAATAAACTTCATGGCATCAGCTGAAAACGTCTCGTCCTCAATATCTCCTAATGGACCACCATCTAAGGTATAACCGAAATCAGCATTAACTTTTAACATGTTTAGTTTGTCGACCCCACGACCAATCTCCTCATCAGGAGTAAAAAGAATCCGAACTTTACCATGTTTCACATCTGGATTTTGAACCAAGAACTGAGCAAAATCCATGATAATGGCAATTCCTGCTTTATCATCTGCACCAAGTAATGTCGCTCCGCTGGCTGTAATGAGATCATCACCGATTTTAGATTTTAGGTAAGGGTGCCTGTCCGTTGTAATAATTTGTGTGGCGTCATCTGGTAAAACGATTGAATTCCCATCGTAATTTCTATGAACAATTGGTTTTACGTTCGTTCCTGAACAATCTGGAGCTGTGTCCATGTGTGAACAAAGACAGATTGTGGGAATATTCTCTCGGTCTGAATTGGAAGGAATCGTTGCGAATACATAGCCCCATTCGTCCATATCAACTTCCTGCAAGCCTAAATCACACAACTCTTGATGAAGTATTTTTGCCAAGTTTTTCTGTTTTATGGAAGAAGGAAATGTTTCAGAATTTGGATCAGCTGTGGTATCAATTTGCGCATATCGAATGAATCGATTTTCAACAGAGAAAATGTATGACATAGATTCGTTTTTCTTCAAATTTAGAAAGAAATTGAGTTCATTGCGAATAGTTCAATAAGGATAAATACAAACGGAATGGTTTCGATCGACTTAACGACTAATTGCGAACGGATCGTTGTAAACAGAATGTTATCGGGCTAATCGTTCGCAATTCTCATTATAAACTGCGAGTTATTTGTTAAATACGTCAAGTCCCAACGAAATAAAAAATTTCTATTTTTCAAAATGTGACCTATTCAAACAATCTTTTAAATTTGATTTTTGCGATATTTACATTCGAATTTTCGATTTTATCAAATGCCCCCATTGAAGCGCTATCTTCTTTCAATCTTGAGTGGAATATTACTCACGGCGTGTTTTCCATTTTCGGGAAGCTTAACTCCATTTGTATTTGTCGCGTTGATTCCATTACTCATTGTGGAAGATGATTTAATCGCGTGGAAAAAGAAACGTTTTCATTTGTATCCACACAGCTATATTACTTTCTTAATCTACAATATTGGAACCACTTGGTGGATTTACAATTCAACAGATGTGGGGGCTTATTTGGCCTTTATTTTCAATTCATTATTAATGACTTGGGGATTCCAAGTGTATCATTTCATTCATCGAAAAATTGGAGGAGTAAAAGGAATTTGGGCACTAATTATCGTTTGGACAGCTTTTGAATGGGCACACTTTAACTGGGAATTATCTTGGCCTTGGTTAACTTTCGGAAATGTTTTTTCGATTCGAATCAATTGGGTGCAATGGTACGAGTTCACTGGTGTTTTGGGCGGAACCATTTGGGTATTGATCGCTAATATTCTCTTTTTTAAAATTTATAAATCAATCATCAACAAAGCAGATAAAAAAAGAATATACAAACTGGGCATTACAGCCTCTTGCGTTTTATTGGTTCCAATTTTGATTTCAGTCATCATTCTACAAACATTGCCTGATAATTCTGAGAGTAAAACGTATGAAGTGGTGGTGGTGCAACCCAATATCGATCCATACAACGAAAAATTTGACCCTAACGCCACCGTTGATAAGCAGCTACAAAGAATATTTGACATAGCTAATCAAAAGGTTTCTTCAAAAACGGATTTGGCAATTTGCCCGGAAACAGCAATCAGTCAGGGTTTTGTGGAAAATGAATTGACAGCTTATACCTTTTATCGGCTATTGCAAAATCAATTGAAATCGTGGAAAAAAACCGACATATTGATTGGGGCTTCAACTTATCAATTTTTTCAAAAAAAACGTTCAAGAGCAAGTATAAAAATTCCAAATGCTGAAGGCTATTATGAAAGTTACAATTCATCACTCTATTTATCGAGAAAAAATAAAGCATCATTCATCCATAAATCGAAATTGGTTTTAGGCGTTGAAAAAATTCCATTTTCGCAGTATTTTCCTTTTCTTGAAGAATATTCCATCAATAATGGTGGTACAACTGGAACTTTAGGCGTAGAACCCTATCCTAAAATTTACAAGCGCAAAATGGAAGTTGCACCAATCATTTGCTATGAGTCAATATACGGAGAGTTTGTTGCAAAACAGGTCAAACAAGGAGCTGATTTCTTGTGTATTCTAACGAATGATGGTTGGTGGGGAAATACACCCGGACACAAACAACATTTCAGTTTCGCCAAATTACGTGCAGTCGAAAATCGAAAATGGGTTGCTAGATCTGCCAATACAGGGATTAGTGGTTTTATCGATGAAAAAGGTCGAGTCGTTCAAAAATCAACTTATTGGACTCCCGACGCTTTGAAACAAAATGTCCGAAAAATAACCAAAACAACAATTTATGCGAAGTATGGAGATTATTTGGGGTTGGTTGCTTTCATTCTTCTATTTCCCTTGAGTATTTGGACAATCTTCAAAAAAAACAAAAATCTTTAACCCAAACATAAAAATGTTTCTTTCTTTTTACGAAATTTGAACTAATAAATGTCTTCAAAAACCATTCATAGCATTGTTATTGGGGTTAAAACCTGGTTCAGACCTGATTTATCAAATCCGGAGTCTGATAATTATTTTTACAATTATCAAATTTCAATCGAGAATAAAAGTGAGTACCGTGTTCAATTGTTGAAACGTTATTGGCGAATTGACCATTTGGCTATTGGTTCGAATATCGTTACAGGCGACGGTGTGGTCGGTGAACAGCCCATTTTTGAACCAAATCAATCGTTCGAATACACAAGTGGTTGCGAAATCTGGAACGTAATTGGAAAAATGACGGGTTATTACACGTTTAAAAATCTAGATACAGGTGATACGTTCGCAGTTGCCATTCCAGAATTTCAATTGGTGTTTCCGGCGATTTTGAATTAAACCAATTTAGCGTATTTGCAAAGATTGAATAATTTCATCAATCCGTTTCTTTAAAATTGGCAAATCATTCTTAATTATCTCCCAAACTATGTGCGAATCAACCCCGAAATATTCATGAACAAAAACATTTCGCATTCCAATAATTTGAGCCCATTCTATTTCTGAAAATTTTATTTTAGTTTCTTCTGAGATGTGGTTTGCCGCTTCACCAATTATTTCCATTTGTTTTATACATGCAAATCTCATCATAGAATTCTTCATAAACTCTTCAAAATCCGAACTTACCAGATATGTTTCTATTTCAATTATTGCGTCCCAAATGTGATTTAGTCTCGCCTTATCACCAAATTTACCG
>JBIIVA010000153.1:0-6101 GCA_044339705.1 Crocinitomicaceae bacterium | reverse complement strand
AAAAAAAGTAAGAGCAGAAATAATCTTGGTTTTCATTTTTTGGCATCGCCCCAAAAAACGAAACAAAAAAATGCTAGTGCTGGAAAGATTCAACTACCCACATTTTCCTTGTTGCTAAAATTTCTAAAACTCGCCATCGTACCTCGGCTCAAACAGTCAGAAATTTAAACGCAACTTCGTCTTGTGGGTGCCCAGCTTAATCTTTCAATGCGCGAATTCATGGGAATTAAAAATATTTTGACTTCGCAAAAAAGAAATAGTAGAGTTACCACCTTAACTTTCATACAGCGTTAATGCAGTTTTAAGTGAAGTTGCGGTTCGCGTAGACGCATGTCGTAGCAATAGAACAAAAGCACGAAACGAAAAAACAAGTGGTCCGCAGGAAATGCCTTATGAAAGTTGAAATGCAGTTTTTTGCTTACTTTTTTTCTGCTTCGGAAAAAAAAGTAAGAGTCAATTCTCAAACTGAATTTATATTTCACTTGCGCGCAGTTCTTTTGCAACTCATATCAAGGAGTGTGTTTAATGTGCGATTCATCTGTTTTCGGGACAATTCTTAAAGTTATTCGACTTATTGAAAATCTGTAGATGAATATTGCAAAAATTAAAAACCTCATTCACTTGATTGAAAAAGAAAGAACCGGAACCCCGAAGGAATTAGCTAGGCGTTTGGAACTTTCTGAAAGAATGGTTTACAATTACGTTGGTGTGTTGCGGAAAGACTTAAATGCTCCAGTAATGTATAATCGCTTTCGACAAACATATCAATTTCAGGAACAGGGGCATTTGGAATGGGAATGGAAGTCGGATTTGAGCTAAAAATTAGGGCTAAAAAAAGAAAATGAATATAACAACGTTAATGAGCATCATTGAATTCATAAGTGAAAGGAAAACCGGAACGCCTCATGAATTTTCAAAAAAAGTGAAAATCTCTGAACGTATGTTATACAAATATATTGAGCTTCTAAAGCAGGAATTTAACGCACCGGTAAAATACGACAAAACCCATAAAACCTATTATTTCAGTGAAAACGGTACGCTCAATTTACGCTGGAAACCAAAAAAAAATACAAACTGAAATGGGATTGCAGTAAAGTACTTTTATTTTGTGAGCAATTCAAACAGGCTTGCTTATGTTTCCCGTAATAATTAATTAAAAAACAAATCTGATAGGTTTTAAGTCGTTTTTTAATAGGACAAATAAAATAATATAATTATGAAAAAAATATTAACCGCTTTTTTATGTTCAATTGTGTTTTTTGCAAAATCACAAACCATTGCAGATGCTAGAAATCTAGCAATAGGTCAAACAGTCACAATTACTGGAGTAGTCACGAATGGATCAGAACACGGGAACATTCGACATATTCAAGATAATACTGGAGCAATTGCAGCATACGGCACAATCGTTAGTTCTGTTAATAGGGGGGATTCTGTATCGATTACTGGGGTACTTTATGACTACAATGGTTTACTTGAAATTTCTCCGATAACAAATCTTATTAATCATGGTTCTGCCATAGGTACGATTACCCCATTAGTTGTTCCTTTGTCAGCAATAAATGAACCAATTGAAGGGCAGCTTGTTCGTGTGGATAGTGTTTCCTTTGTCGGATACAGTTTTAATTATCTTTACCCAAGTAATGGTAACATGCAAATTACAAACGGAAATTCTTCTTCAACCGTAAGAATATTATCTACAACTAATATTGCTTATACCCAAGTTCCTCAACAGCCTGTTTCAATTGTTGGTTTACTGAGGGAGTTTAATGGAGTTTATCAAATTGTACCACGCGATTTAAATGACATTTTTGCGTATAATCCACCGTTGAATCAAGAGATTAATGTAATAATTAGCTCTATGGCAAATTATGATGATATATCAAATAATGGAAGTTTTTCATTTTGCCCTCATTCAGAATTAACATATTCAACATTCAATGCTGGTCTGATATTTCAAAATACTGGTCAACAAGAATTAATTATATCTAATGTAACAATTACTGGTCCAAACGCTTCTGATTTTTATTTTGATTTATATTATGATAGTATTAGTTCAATTGGTTATGGCATAAATAATTTAACTTTTTTATCCTATGGCAGTGGTGTTAAAACGGCAACGATTAATATTTATAGTAACGACCTTGATGAAAATCCTTATTCTATAAATTTAATAGCCTATATTGCTGACACAGTAGTAATCAATGAAACTATTATTTGTGACACATATACCTCCCCTTCAGGGCAACAGTATACCCAATCAGGAACATATCAAGAGGTAATTCCCAATTCATTCGGTTGTGATAGTATTGTTACCATTTTAAATTTGTCTTTTCCAAATTTTCTTACTTCAAATAATGTACAATCACCATATTGTTCTGAAACAGCAGATGGACATATAAAAGTTAATTTATCTGTAACATCTAATAATAGACCATTTATTTCAGAATATTCTTCAAATGGTACAAATCATGTTATTGAGCTTTATAATCCTTCAGATTTACCTGTAGATTTGGGAGATCCTTATGTTCTTTCAAATTATAGTACATATTTCCTGCGAAATTCTTCTGGTCAAGAGTACCAGTTTATTAATTTCCCAATAATTATCCCAGCGCATAGTTCCATTCTTATTACTGCACCTTTAATAAATGGTGAAAATATTTTTTTTGGCGTTAGAAATATTGCTTTATCTTCAGATGTTATTATTGACAAATCACCTGCCTTATCTTCAAATGTTAGTAAAATAAGAAAGTGGTATATAACAGGTGGAAGTGCTAATTTCAATGCAAATGATTGGTTTAGTACAACAGCTCAGAATACTTTAGGTACTCATAATTTGTTAGTCGAAAATGATTTTGAAGTTCAGTGGTCAAATGGTTATATTGGAGATTCACTTTTAAATGTAGTACCTGGTAACTATTCCTACAATATCGTTCAAATCTCCACAGGCTGTATTGTTTCTTCTGAAAGTCAAATAGTTGTAAATTCTTCATATAGTTACAGTCCTTCTTTTTCAAGTAGTCAACAACTTTACACTGCCCCTCCATTTGCAGTCCAATTTACTAATTCATCAACAAATACTTCTAATTACTCCTTTACATGGGATTTTGGAGATGGGACAACTTCAACATCCAACAATGCTTCGGTGTTTCATCAGTACCTTTACAATGGTCTTTATACTGTTTCTCTAATTGCTACAGAAAGTAATACAGGTTGCACTGATACTACCACGCTTTCAGATTATATTTTCTGTACGGGTGGCTTAAGTTGTACGCACACATCCTCAATCAATCAAACTAGCCCGCAACAAGCATGTCAAGGGACGCCGCTTTGGTTAACCTGTAATAGCGATCCATCGTATACCTATCAATGGAGACGAAATGGCGTAATTATCTCTGGAAACAATAATGATAGCTTGCAAGTAACGCAATCAGGAACGTATTCTGTTATTATTTCAGTGAACAATTGTCCCGTAACTTCAAATGATGTAGTTGTAAACATTCTTTCAGCTCCAACAACGCCGGTAATTTCATCAAATGGTGTCATTCAACCTTGCGTTGGTGGTTCGGTGACATTATCCACAGGAAACTATGCTTCTTATTCGTGGTCAACAGGAGCAACAACACAAAGCATAAATGTTTCAACTTCGGGTAGTTATTCTGTAAATGTAACGGGTGCAAACGGTTGTTCTGCTCCATCTGCTCCATTCAATGTGAATGCATCTTTTGTCGCTCCACCGCAAGTTTGTATTGTTGGAATGGATTCACTAACCAATGAAAATCGAATTGTTTGGGAAAAACCATTGACTTTGGGTATCGATTCGTTCTATGTATACAAAGAGAGTAACGTATCAAATATTTACACAAAAATCGGTGCAATAGATTACAACGATTTAGCAGTCTTTTTGGACGTGAATTCAAATCCTGTAGTTCAAGCGTATCGCTACAAAATTTCTGCGTTGGATACGTGTGGAGTTGAAACTAACGTTGGAGATTTCCACAAAACTATTCATCTTACAATTAACCAAGGAGTTGGAGGTGCATGGAACTTGATTTGGAGCCATTATGAAGGATTAGCTTTTGGAAGCTACAATATTTACCGCGGTACAGGTTTATCAAACATGGCTTTATTAACAACCATTCAAAGTAATTTAAATTCATATACGGATTTAACACCCCCAAGTGGAGCAGTTTATTACCAAATTGAAATCGTAAATCCGGTAAATTGTGATCCGACAAAAAGCATAAATTACGGTGTTTCAAGATCTAATATTGTGAATAATGGTCAAGGTGGAATAAGCGAGGAAACAATTTCTTCGATACAAGTGTATCCAAATCCAACCAACGATAAGTTAACGTTGGACGTTTCCAATGATTTATTAGGAAAATCATATTTTATAACTGATTTCGCCGGTCGAATCATTCAACAAGGAAAAATTACTTCATTGAAACAACAAGTTGATTTACATTCGGTTTCCAATGGTTCTTATTTCTTGCAAGTAGAGCAGTCTACTGCAAAAGCTATAAAAATTGTAAAACAGTAAAGTAAATAGTTAAGTTTTTATCCCTCATTAGCTTCGGTTGGTGGGGGATTTTTGTTTCAGAAAAATATTTCAGTTTCGAGTGAATTTTGTACGAGTTCTAAATAATATTCATTTTTTAAAACACCGAAACTTGTAATCATTGTAAGGTTTACTGCTTTTTTGGTTTTAGTTGAATTTTGAAAAACACTAATTTTTCTTCTGAGATTTGCAGCATATTCCTTGTCAATCACGAATTCATCATTGGAAAACTTACATTCTACAAGATTGATTACTTGATCTTGCCGGTCAATTAAAAAATCAATTTGAACCTTTTCATCGTTTGCGGTTCCAATCCATGTGTCTTGATTGGAAACTACTCCGCTTATACCTAACGCTAACTTTATTTCTTTTACGTGTGATAAACAAACTTGCTCGAATGCAATTCCTTTCCACGTATTGAAAATTGGTTGATTTTGAATATTAAGCCAATAATTCTCCTCTTTTTTTTGTTGTGCCACAGCGATAAATCGAAAATAAAAGGCGGTATAAAAGTCAGATAATCGATAAATTGTGTTTTTATTTTTATTGTCAAAACTCGAATAAGCTGTAATAAAACCACTTTCTTCCAATTCTTCCAACACCTTTGTCATCGTACCTCCACTGCTCAATTTCCCGGTTTTAATCAATTCCGTTCTCGTAAAACCCTTGTTTTTAGTTGATAATATCTGAACTGTTTTTTCGTAGATTTCATGTTTTTTAAACAATGCTTTATACAACTGTTTGAACTCGTCTTTCAGAGACGAATTCACATCAAAAAAAGCGGATTGAATGACTTGTGCAGCGCTCATTCCTTTTTGAATTACCTCCAAATAATAGGGAATACCTCCCATGACCATGTACAATAAGATCAGTTGGTTCGGCGTGAAATTGCAGCCTTTTTGTTTTATAAATTCAGCCGTTTCTTTCAGATTAAATGGATGTATTTTCATTCTTTCAGTCAACCTATTGTGAAGCCCGCCTTTGGATTGAATGACATTGTTGATCATCCATGATGCCGCTGAACCACAAACAATAAGAAAAATATTTTTTTGACCATCCGCCCAATTATTCCAAAAATGTTCTAAACCAGAAATGAAATCTGAATTTCTGGTGTCCAACCACGGGAGTTCGTCGATAAAAATGACTTTTTTATTATTTGTATCAATAGATTCGAGATAAGCTGTTAATGTAAAAAAAGCCTCAATCCAGTTTTTTGAAGGAGCGTATTCCTTTGTGCTAACTCTTTTTATCTGTAAATCAAAATTTAGTAATTGTTGCGCGGTTGTTGCGTTCGCTAAGCCGGTTAAATGAAATGCAAATTGATTTTTGAAGTACTCGCGAACAAGATAAGTCTTACCGACACGTCTTCTACCGTACAAAGCTAAAAATTCAGAACGATCACTAAATTTTAATCGCTCCAAAACTTTTTTTTCTTCAGATCGTCCTATGATTTCTTTCATAAAAATGTAATTATAATCAGCCAAAAATAATAAAAATAAATAATAAATGGCTGGATAAAATAAAATAATCAGCCAAAAAT
>JBIIVA010000152.1:0-6156 GCA_044339705.1 Crocinitomicaceae bacterium | reverse complement strand
CCGTCTGAAATATCAATCATAGAAGTTGGGATTACATCACTTTTGGCTAGTTCTCGAATAATATCAACACGAGCTTCCGGTTTTAATTGTCTACCCACTAAATAATCGTAACCATCTAATTTTGGTTGAATATTTGGATTGGCCTTAAAGACTTCTTTTTCTCGTTCCAAAACCTGCAGACCAAGATAGGAAGCTCCAAGGTCTCCGGAAACAACGATTAAATCATTTTCTTTGGCTCCACTGCGATAAGAAATAGATTTTTTTGCCGCTCGACCAATTACCGTAATTGAAATCATCAATCCGGAAAGGGAGGAAGTTGTATCGCCTCCAACCAAATCAACTTGAAAATGCTCACACGCTGCGTGGATTCCCTCATATAATTCTTCCAAAGCCTCGACCGGAAAACGACTTGAAACAGCCAGAGAAACTGTTATTTGCTCTGCTTTTCCATTCATCGCGCAGATATCCGAAACATTAACCGAAACTGCTTTGTAACCCAAAAACTTGAGTGGCATATACATTAAATTGAAATGAATTCCTTCAATCAACGTATCTGTAGAAACCAAAAGTGATTCTTCGTCATTGATCTTGATTTCAGCAGCATCATCGCCTACTCCGAGAATTGAGTTTTTGTTTTTCAATTGGAAATCCTCAGTTAACTTGTCGATAAGTCCAAATTCACCTAATTCAGCCAGGTCACGTAATTTTTTATCTTCCATTATTTTAAATTCTATACAGTTAATTTCGCAATTGCAAAATTGCTCTTATTACCAATTTCTCTCAAAGTGTTTTCACCGCCCAAAAACTTGCAAATCCAAGAACAAGTGAAACGAAAACATTCAATGATAAAACCCCATAACTTCCCGATTGTAAAAGTTGGTGATTCTCAAAAGAAAATGTACTAAACGTGCTGAATCCGCCACATATTCCGATTAAAACCAAAGGCTGAATCCACTCGTTTTTAGGGCTTTTTTGGATTACCAATAGAGCGATTGCAAAAATCAGACAAGCCAACAAATTAGACAGAAAAGTCGCCCAGGGAAATGAAAGTCCTTTGAACGGAAACAATTTTCCAATTCCAAAACGCAATACACTTCCAATTCCACCACCTAAAAATACAAATAACCAATTCATTTTTTATCAAATTTAAATCGCGAATAGAGAAAATGATTCAAACTCCATCCAATAAGTAACCCCAAAGCAGCTCCAATAATTACATCCGATGGATAATGCACTCCCAAATAAACGCGACTCAAAGAAACTATAATTCCAATTACAATAGCGCAAACTTTCAAAACTCTGTATTTTTTTGAAAATAAAGGAAAAACAAATCCCAACATTCCGAAATAATTGGCAGCGTGCGAAGAAATAAATCCATAAGTTCCACCACGATAGAAATCTCCTGGTTTGATTTCGTAATAATGTAACAAGTGACTGATTTCTAAATTGTGTGAGGGTCGATAACGCTGAAATAGTTCTTTAAACAAATGAACAGACGTTTGATCCGTAATTAATACCGTTAAGAAAACACCCAAACAAATCAACCCAAAATTTTTCCAATCATTTTCTTTTATAAGGAAGTAAAGTAATATCAAATAAAACGGGATTAAACTGAGTTTCCCGGAAAAAAACCACATGACTTCATCCAAAAAAGGCGTATTTAATCCATTAATAAAAAGGAGAAAAGCTCGATCTATGGATTCCAACCAATTAATCATTGTTGAGGTGCTTCCAAATCAAATCTTTGAGTTCCGTAAGCCCTTTTTGGGCGACAGCGGAAATGAAAACGAATGGAATTTTTGGCAGTTCTTTTTTAATCGCGGTTATCAACTCCTCATCCAACATATCCGATTTTGTAATTGCTAAAAGTCGTTCTTTATGCAATAACTCAGGATTGTATTGCTTCAACTCGTTTAACAAGATGTTATATTCTTTTTTAATGTCATCCGAATCTGCCGGAATCATAAAAAGCAAAAGTGAATTACGTTCGATATGTCTAAGAAACCTTAATCCAAGACCTTTTCCGGCGTGAGCTCCTTCGATAATTCCGGGAATATCTGCCATAATGAAAGAGCGGTAATCACGATATGAAACAATTCCCAAATTCGGACGCAAAGTTGTAAACGGATAAGCTCCAATTTCCGGTTTTGCCGCCGAAAGAACGGATAGCAAAGTACTTTTTCCCGCATTCGGAAATCCAACCAAACCGACATCTGCCAAAACTTTCAATTCAAGGACTTTCCAACCTTCAGCTCCTGGCTCGCCTGGTTGCGCATAACGTGGTGTTTGATTCGTTGGAGATTTGAAGTGATTATTTCCAAAACCTCCTTTTCCACCGCGCTGAATGATAAATTCCTCACCATCCTCCGTTATTTCAAATTCTGTTTCACCACTCTCTGCATCTTTAGCAATAGTTCCCAGCGGAACATCAATATATACATCCTCACCTTGAGAACCCGTTTTTAGGTTTCCCGAACCATGTGCACCATGACCGGCCTTGATGTGCTTTTGAAATTTGAGATGAAGTAAAGTCCAAAGTTGCGTGTTTCCACGGATAATTACGTGTCCACCTCGTCCCCCATCACCTCCATCCGGGCCACCTTTGGGAATGTATTTTTCCCTGCGAAAATGCGTAGAGCCACCTCCCCCATTTCCGGATGTGCAATGTATTTTGACGTAGTCAACAAAGTTATCAGAAGCCATAAATTTTACAGGTGCGTATCAATCGCGGAGAAGATCCGTTGGGTAATGTCATCAATGGATCCGATTCCATCAATAGCGACAAATTTATTTTGATTTTGATAAAACGATTTAACTGGTGCTGTTTCTTTATTATAAACGGAAATACGATTAGCTATAACCTCCGGATTCGCGTCATCCGCCCTTCCGCTTACCTCAGCTCGTTTTAATAGACGCGTTTTCAATTCGTGCTCCTCGACCTCCAAGGCCACCATCAAAGTAATTGAAGTATTCTGGGAGGCCAAAAATTCATCAAGTGCTTCCGCTTGTGCATTCGTCCTTGGAAAACCATCGAAAATGAATCCTTTTGCATTTTCATGTTTCAAAACTTCGGAACGAAGCATATCAATTGTCACCGAATCAGGAACTAACTGACCTTGATCCATGTAACTTTTCGCTAGTTTGCCTAAATCTGTTTCACCTTTAATATTGGATCTAAAAATATCACCTGTGGATAAATGCACCAAGTCATATTTTGCGATTAATCGTTCGGACTGCGTTCCTTTTCCTGCTCCCGGAGGACCAAATAAAACAATATTCAACATGTTACGCTTCTTTTAATTGATATAACTCTTTTAAATTTCTCCCTAATTCATTGTAGTCCAAGCCGTAACCAACTACAAATTTATTTGGTATTTCAAAACAAATATACTTCGGTTTATGCTTTCCTTGAAATGCCTCCGGTTTAAATAACAGTGTGCATACTTCCACGGAAGCAGGATCGTTCGCTTTAATTAATGATATTACCTTATCAATGGTAATTCCAGTATCCACAATATCCTCAATTACAATCACATGGCGGTTTTCCATTAGATTATTTAATCCAATTAATTCATCGACTCGCCCTGTAGATTGGGTTCCTTTGTATGAACTAACTTTGACAAATGTAATTTCCGCTTCTCGTTTGATGGACTTGATAATATCCGAGGCAAACATAAAGGCTCCATTGAGAATGGCGATAAGCAAAATATCTTTTCCTTGAAAGTCTGACTCAAGCTGCTTTGCCATTTTCTTCACTTCAGCGAAAATTTCCTCTTCAGAAATAAAAAGTGAAAAATGCTTATCGTGGATTTGAACTTCTTTTGACATTTAATTAAAGTGCAAAATTACGATTTTAAGTGGGAAATGAAAATTACAGTTGAGTTTATAGGGTAAAACTTATTTTGAAGTACTGGAGTCATAATTCGGATATATTTTTTGCACTTTGGTTATTATGGGTGTTCAACAAAAGTGGTATTTCCAATCACAAACCAAACTTTTGGGTTAAAGAAAAGAGGCAATTATCCGCAGAGGTAGACTTGGTCATTCCATTTCGTGGTTTAGTTATTCCCATAGAAATAAAGTCCGGAGCGATTGGTAAACTTCGCTCGTTGCATCAATTCATGGAACAATGTCCTCATGGTTTCGCTGCCAGAATGTATGGAGGAGTAATCGAAATAAACAAGGTAAAAACACAGAATGGAAAGGAATTCAAACTATTGAACTTACCCTATTTCTTGGGAACACAAATCGAAACTTATTTGGAATGGTTTTAAATCAAGTAGAAACAATCTAATAGATTTTGGAGGTCGCGATGTTTTAGATTTCAAAAAGAAGTTCTAGTTCCGTAAAATAACGCAAGCGCGGTATACCGAAACAAAAAACTTGGGAAGGATTTCCAAACAAAGCATTGATTTACTTGTTCTTATATCATGGAAAACGAATTGTATTGTTATTACAGTGATTTACCATCTCCCTTAGCCTATGTTAAAAACCAAAAAGAGGTTAGTCAATCATTAAGCGAGGTTGATAATGATCGAATAATTGAAATGGCTTGGGAAGATCGCACACCTTTTGATGCGATTAAAATTCAGTTTGGTTTGAATGAACAAGCAGTTCGAAATTTAATGCGCAAGGAGTTAAAAGCGAGCTCATACAGACTTTGGAGAAAGCGCGTTGAGAATTGTAAAACCAAACATGTTAAAACGCGATCGGAGGAAATCAATCGATTTAAGTGTAATCTTCAAAGAACTATTTCAAACAATAAAATTTCCAAAAGATGATTTGTATAGATAAGTTAGATTTTAAAAAACTCGATAAAGTTCCACGTTTGAATTTAATCAATTCATGTATGGGATTCAAATCGGCGAATCTGATTGGAACAATTTCCAATGACGGAGTTTACAATTTGGCTGTATTTTCAAGCATAACTCATTTGGGAAGCGATCCGGCATTACTGGGATTTATTCTTCGTCCAACCACGGTTTTCCGCCATACATATTCCAATATCAAGGAAACAAATTACTTTACTATTAATGCTATTACCGAATCCATAATTGAAAAAGCGCACCAAACCTCAGCGAATTACGCTCCTGAAATCAACGAATTTGAAGTTACAGAAATCGAAATGGAATTGAAAGATAACGTTCAAGTTCCTTTTGTTAAATCTAGTCCTGTTCAGTTACTCTGCAAATACCTCAATGAATACGTAATTCAAGAAAATGGAACCATTCATGTAATCGCGTCGATCGAAAAGATTTTCGTGCGTGAGGAGATGTTGAGCGCAGATTATTGGATTCAGTTGGATAGAGGAAACATTGTTACTATTAATGGTTTGGATGGTTATTCAAAAACCGAACTTATAAATCGTTTTGCCTATGCTCGCGTTGGTAAACCACTGGAAAAGTTGGTGTAACCTTAGTAAAAATCTTCACCAAAATTCTCAATTTCCACAAAGAAATTTTCTCTATTGATTACTTTAAAGTTTGTTTCACCGTAAATATTGGTAAAACTTTTCGTAATCCGCGCTTTTTTCTCAGGATTCTTAATGCCTTGAAATAAAAAATATCCTTATACAAGTAACTATCCGATAAAAAACGTAATAGTCTTTCTGATTCCTGTGGACGGGTAACAATTCCGGGATAATATCCATAGATCAACCGATTGAGTGATTACCTTATCTCTTACAAAACATTTATGTGTTCTTTCATTTCTACAAATGAAATTGGGAACAATTTGTATTCGTACTTTCTTCCGGTAAAAGGTGCGTTCAAAGAATTTCTCAACTCAAAGGCACTAGATCCACTGGCGATGACTTGAATATCCTTGCAATAATCTGCAAACAATTTTAGAATTGAACCAATGTTATCAATTTTCTGTGCTTCATCAATTACCACGACTTTGTTATTGCCGGCTATTTGTTTCAATCGCTCACTATTCGAATTTTTCAGCAATTCATGAACATCTGCATTTTCACTGTCTAACCAAAGCGTGCTGTTTAAAATGCAAGATGGCAGCATTTTTATGAGTGTACTTTTTCCTACTTGTCGAGCACCAAGTAGGGCTTGCTGAAAAACTCGAACCTATTGATTTATAGCAATATAAAGCAGTAATTGAGATTACAAGCGCAAGGTTTTCGAGTTGTTTTCTGGAAAAAAC
>JBIIVA010000038.1:0-16221 GCA_044339705.1 Crocinitomicaceae bacterium | reverse complement strand
GTAGCTTTGCCGGAAGGGGATGGTAGTGTTAAAGTAAATGTTTTTTCCGGAAAAGCAATTGGTTTGGTAAAGGTCAATTCGTCAACAAAAATTATTTCGTTACTTCCAAATAGTATTCAACCAGAAAAATCAGGAAGCACTTGTGTTGTTGAAGAAACTTCAGGCAATGCCGGTAATGCTGCGATTAAAGTGATTTCAACTAAAAAACCCGAGGGTGAAATTCCGTTACCTGAGGCAGAATTGGTTGTTTCAGCAGGTAGAGGTTTAAAAGGTCCTGAAAATTGGGGAATAATTGAAGATTTAGCAAAATCTTTAGGAGCTGCAACAGCATGTTCTAGACCTGTTGCGGATATTGGATGGAGACCTCATCACGAACACGTAGGACAAACAGGTGTTGCTATTCGACCAAATCTGTACATTGCTGTTGGAATTTCAGGTGCGATTCAGCATTTAGCCGGTGTTAATGGATCTAAAGTAATTGTTGTAGTAAATACAGATCCTGAGGCTCCTTTCTTCAAAGCTGCTGATTACGGTATTATTGGGGATGCTTTCGATGTTGTTCCAAAGTTAACTACCGCAATTAATAAATTCAAAGCAAGTCAGAATTAAGAGGTTTTCTGTTTAAATGCAAAAGATTAAACTCGATATAACTGGAATTCAATATAGCCAAACGCAATCAGGTTCGTATGTACTTACTTTGCTGGAAGTAGGCGGTAGAAGAAAATTACCGATACTTATTGGAGGCTTTGAGGCGCAATCAATTGCCGTAGAGTTGGAAAAAATGGTTCCAAATCGACCTTTAACACATGATTTGATAAAAACATTTTGTAAATCATTCGGAGTTAATGTGAAGGAAATTGTGATTTACAAGTTTTTAGAAGGCGTTTTCTACTCCAAAATTATCTGTGAAAAGGACGGGATGATAACAGAAATAGATTCGCGAACATCTGATGCAATAGCTGTTGGTGTTCGTTTCAATGCAACTATTTTCACCTATGACGATGTATTGGAGGAAGTTGATAGTAAAGAGGGAATTGAAAATGGATCGGAAGAGGAATTACTAGATGAGGATGAAGTTGAAGTTTCGGAAGAGAATGAGTTACGAAGTGCCTCGAAAGAAGAACTTAACCACCGACTTCAAGAAGCTATCGACAACGAAGCTTATGAACTAGCCTCAAAAATAAGAGATGAACTTAATAGACGCGGAAAGTAATTCGCTAAATTCTAGCCTTAAATACAAGCTTACTTTAATGAGTTTCCTGCAATTTTTTGTTTGGGGCTCTTGGCTCATTACGATAGCGAATTATTGGTTCGAAACGAAGCAGTGGGGATCGGTTCAGTTTGGCGCTATTTTTAGCACGCTCGGTTTGTCCTCTTTGTTCATGCCAACTTTAATTGGTATTCTTGCTGACCGCTGGGTAAGTGCTGAAAAATTGTTCGGGTTACTTCATTTGTTGGGAGGTTTTATATTGCTTTATCTGCCTGAAGTTAGCAATCCTGATTCATTTTATTGGTGGATATTTCTTTCTATGGTTTTTTACATGCCGACTATTGCCTTATCTAATTCCATCGGGTACAATGTATTGAAATCCAATAATTTTGATGTTGTTAAGGATTTTCCGCCGGTGCGAGTTTGGGGGACGATTGGTTTCATCTTTGCGATGTGGGTTACGAATTTAACCGGAAATAAAGCAAGTTCAGGTCAATTTTATATTGGTGGTATTGCTGAGCTATTTTTAGCCATTTACGCTTTCACATTGCTTCCAAAATATCGAACAAATAATCTTTCAGATGAAAAAAAATCGATAGCAAGCCGTTTTGGGATTGATGCTTTTCGATTATTTGGACAATATAAAATGGCGCTTTTCTTTATGTTTTCAATGTTACTTGGCGCTTCCTTACAACTTACCAATATGTATGGCGACCTTTATATTTCGGAATTTAAAAATGTTCCCAAATATGCTAATTTGTGGGTTGTAGAACACTCAACCATCATCATGTCAATTTCTCAAATTTCTGAGACCATATTCATTCTGGCTATACCTTTCTTTTTGAGAAAGTTTGGAATAAAAAAGGTAATGCTGATAAGTATGTTCGCGTGGGTGCTCCGATTTGGGCTTTTGGCATTTGGAAATCCTGCTGAAGGTTTGTGGATGATTATAGTTTCCTGTATCGTTTACGGAATGGCTTTCGATTTTTTCAATATTTCTGGATCACTTTTCGTTGAGACAACAACCGATTCAAAAATTCGTTCAAGCGCTCAAGGATTATTCATGATGATGACCAACGGTTTTGGAGCTGTAATGGGAAGTTATTTGAGCGGAATTATTATCAATAACTATTTTACACGATCTAATGGAACCACCGATTGGTTTAATATTTGGCTCACATTTGCAGGGTATTCTCTTGCAGTAGCCATACTTTTTGGATTATTGTTTAAACATGAGCACAAGCAAAGTTAAGTTAAAAAGTCGCGAAATAATTTGGTCAGTTTAAATATTCATACTACTTTTGTGTCAGAAATTTAGAAACGATAAACGAGAGGGGACGAAAGTCCCCTCTTTTATTCTAGAAATGATTAGTAAGGAAACGATATTGAAATTAGCGGAAGAGCGCATGACGGAATTGAACAATGGTTTGTACATCGTTGAACTTTCTATTTCTTCGTCAAACGTCATTCATCTAGAACTTGATAAGATGAAAGCTGGTGTTACAGTGGATGATTGCGTTTCTGTCTCACGAAACATCGAGCATAATTTGGATCGTGAAAAGGAGGATTTTGAATTGCATGTTTCTTCTGCTGGATTAGACAAACCATTGAGGCATATTAATCAGTACGTTAAGAATATTGGAAGAAATATTAACGTGGTATTAAAGACAGGAAGTAAAGTGGAAGGAGAAATCATCAAAGTGATGGATGAGAAACTAATTCTTCAGAGTAAAACCATGAAAAAAATAGATGTAAAAAAAAGAAAAGAATTGGTGACCGAATACCACGAGTTACCATTTAATGATGTTAAAGAAGCAAAAATCGTCGTATCTTTTAAATGATAAAATATGAATAGCTTAGAGTTAGTAGACTCGTTTTCGGAGTTTAAAGAATTAAAGAACATAGATAAACAAACCATGCAACACGTATTGGAAGATGTGTTTCGTGCTATGTTTAAAAAGAAATTTAATACGGATGAACACATCGACATTATCGTAAACATTGATAAAGGTGATGTGCAGATTTTTTTGAACAAAGAAATCGTTGATGATGGAGAAGTTGAAGATCCAAACACTGAAATTGCTTATTCAGATGCGATTAAAATTGAACCAGATTTCGAAATAGGTGAGGAGGTAACGGAAGAATTCAAATTTGCTGATTTCGGTAGAAGAAACATTCTTTCGCTTCGTCAAAACTTGATTTCACGCATTCTTGAGCTAGAAAAAGATCACTTGTATAAAAAATACAAAGAGCGAGTTGGAGAAATTGTTACAGGTGAAGTTTACCAAGTATGGAAGAAAGAAATCTTGGTTATGGATGATGATGGAAACGAGCTAATCCTTCCAAAATCTGAGCAAATTCCTGCTGATTTCTTTAAGAAAGGGGAAGCTGTTCGCGCGGTTGTATCCAAAGTTGACATGCGAAATAGCACTCCTGTTATTATCTTGTCAAGAACGGCTCCTGAATTCTTGGAGAGACTATTCGAATTGGAAGTTCCTGAAGTATTTGACGGACTTATTACCATTAAAAAAATTGTACGTGAACCAGGAGAAAGAGCCAAAGTTGCTGTTGAATCATATGACGACCGAATCGATCCAGTTGGAGCGTGTGTTGGGATGAAAGGTTCACGTATTCATGGAATCGTTCGTGAATTGCGCAACGAAAATATCGATGTAATCAATTACACAACGAATAACCAGTTGTTAATTCAACGTGCTTTATCTCCAGCTAAAGTCTCTTCGATGGAAATTTTGGAGGAAGAAGGTCGTGTTAAAGTTTTCTTGAAGCCAGACCAAGTTTCATTGGCTATCGGTAAGGGAGGAAACAATATTAAATTGGCCGGTAAACTGTGTGGTTACGAGATAGATGTCTACAGAGATGGAGAAGTGGATATTGAAGACGTTGATCTAGAGGAATTCGCAGATGAAATCGATAGTTGGATTATTGATGAGTTGAAAGCAATTGGTTGTGATACAGCAAAATCAGTATTGGAAATCAGTGTCGATGATCTTGTTCAACGAACAGATTTAGAAAAAGAAACGATTGAAGAAGTATTCAAAATTTTAAAAGCTGAATTTGAATAAATAATTTAATCGGAATAATAAGTAAAAAATAAATATGGCGGGTAAACCAATTCGACTAGGTAAAGCGGCTGGAGAATTAAATGTTGGTATTCAAACATTGATTGATTTTCTTCAGTCTAAAGGGATTAAAATTGATACCAATCCAAACACACGTTTGGAACCCGAGCACTTTGATTTGCTGTGTCAAGAATTTGCCGCGGATCAAAACTTAAAAGAACAATCGAAATCGGCTGCTCGAAGAGAGCGTCGCGAAAGCATTTCCTTAAAGGATAAACCTGCAGATGCACCAACTGTTGAAGTGGAGGAAGAAGAGGATGATGTTACAATCAATATCGAAGAAATAAAACAGCAGGTTTACATAGATGTTGCAAAGGAAGAGACTCCCAAAACGCCAGAATCTTCCAATGATTTAAATGACATTAAGGTTCAAGTGGTTGGAAAAATTGATTTAAGTTCTATTAATCAAAAAACAAGACCTGATAAGAAAAAACCTGAGCCTGTTGAGCCAGTAGTTGAAAAAGTTGAGGAGAAGATCGAGGAAAAAGCATCCGAAAAAGAAGTGGAACCAGAAATTGAAACAATTCGCTTTGAACGACAAGTACTTTCTGGCCCAACCGTTCTGGGAAAAATTGAGCTACCAGTTGAAAAACCGAAAACACCGTCCAGCCCATCTTCAAATGCTGAAAGCGCAGAATCCAAGCGCAAGCGTAAACGAATTAAAAAGGTAGAAATAACTCCAGGCTCAACAGCAGCTAAACCTGGTGGTCAAGGCAAGTTTACTCCAGGACAAAAGTTTGAAAAGAAAGAAATCTCCGAACAAGATATTCAGAAAGAAATAAAGGAAACACTGGCAAGACTTTCTAGTCAAGGAGGTAAATCCAAAGCTTCGAAAAACAGAAGACAGAAACGTGATATTGTTGCCCAACGACGTCAAGAAGAGCTGGAACAAGCGGAATTAGAAGAAAAAATCTTGAAGCTAACTGAATTCGTTACTGTTTCCGAATTGGCTTCTATGATGAATGTTCAACCGACCCAGGTAATTTCGGTTTGTATGTCATTGGGAATTTTTGCCTCAATTAACCAACGTTTAGATGCGGAAACCATTCAAATTGTTGCGGATGAATTCGGTTATGAAACACAGTTCGTTAGTGCGGAAGTTCAGGAAGCAATTCAAGTTGTTGAGGATAAAGAAGAGGATTTAGTTGATCGACCGCCTATTATAACCGTAATGGGTCACGTTGATCATGGTAAGACATCTTTGCTCGATAAAATCCGAAATGCGAATGTTACTGAAGGTGAGGCTGGTGGTATCACACAGCATATCGGAGCATACTCGGTTACTTTGAAAGATGGTCGAAAAATGACTTTCTTGGATACTCCAGGTCACGAAGCGTTTACTGCGATGCGTGCTCGTGGAGCTCAAGTTACAGACGTTGCAATAATTATTGTTGCGGCAGATGATGATGTTATGCCTCAAACCAAAGAAGCAATATCGCACGCTCAAGCGGCAAATGTTCCGATGATTTTTGCTATCAATAAAATTGATAAACCAGGTGCAAATTCAGACAGAATTCGTGAACAGTTATCTGCGATGAACATTCTGGTAGAAGATTGGGGTGGAAAATACCAATGTCAAGAAATATCCGCCAAACAAAATTTGAATATTGATTTATTGCTTGATAAGGTATTGTTGGAGGCTGAAATGTTGAACCTTCGAGCAAACCCAAATAAAAATGCAGTCGGAACAGTAATCGAATCGTCCCTGGATAAAGGAAAGGGGTATGTTACAAATATGCTTGTGGAGGCAGGAACTATGCGAGTTGGTGATGTTCTACTTGTAGGACGCTATTATGGAAGGGTTCGAGCTATGCATGATGAGCATGGTAAGAACCTGAAAGAAGCAGGTCCAGCGCAACCAGTTTCAGTATTGGGAATCAGTGGCGCGCCAAGTGCTGGTGATAAATTTCACGTTTTAGATGACGAGAAAGAAGCAAAATCAATTGCCCAAAAACGGGAGCAGCTGTATCGTGAACAAGGATTACGAACTACTAAACATATTACCCTTGATGAAATTGGACGTCGACTGGCGATTGGCGACTTCAAGGAATTGAATATTATTGTGAAAGGTGACGTGGATGGTTCAATTGAGGCATTATCCGATGCTTTATTGAACTTGAGTACACCTGAAATTCAGATTAACATCATTCACAAAGGAGTTGGTGCGATTTCAGAGGCAGATGTTAACTTGGCTTCTGCTTCAGATGCAATCATCATCGGATTCCAGGTTCGTCCTTCTGTTAGCGCGAGAAAATTGGCTGAAAACGAGCAAATTGATATTCGATTGTATTCTGTAATCTACAAAGCAATAGAAGAAATCAAAGCTGCGATGGAAGGAATGTTGTCGCCTGATATTGAGGAAAAAGTGATTGGTTCAGCTGAGATTCGTGAAACATTCAATATAACGAAGGTTGGAACAATAGCTGGTTGTTACGTGCTTGATGGAATCATCAAACGAACTTCGAAAGTGCGCGTGATTCGAGACGGAATAGTCGTTCATACTGGAGTTCTTGGTTCATTGAAACGTTTTAAAGATGATGTTAAAGAGGTGAAAAACAATTACGAGTGTGGTTTGAACATCGACAAATTCGACGATATTCATATTGGCGATATCATTGAAGCATTTGAAGAGGTTGAAGTTGCAAGAAAGTTATAAAGCGTTAATTTCGAATATTTATAGAAGTTATCGGTTTATTTTCGTTAATTTTGACATTGAAATTAATTAATTCATCCTTATGTTACTTTTCAGTGGACTAATTCTAGCAGGCATCGGGCCAACAGAAATCATTCTAATCTTGGTGATTGTTTTACTTTTTTTTGGAGGTAAAAAAATTCCGGAACTTATGCGAGGTTTGGGGCAGGGCATGAAAGAATTCAAGGACGCTTCTAAAGGTGAGGATAAGAAAACTACTGCTTCAACAGAGGTTAAGCCGGAAGATAAATAGTACCATGTATCGTTCAATAAGCCAAGTAAAGGAAGCCCTGCTATCCGGTAAATCGGTTTTGGAAATAACTCAAAGCTATTTGAGTCTTATTGAGCAAAATTCTTATTTGAATGCTTTTTTGGAAGTTTTTGAAAAAACAGTTCTTGAGGATGCAAAAAATGTTGATCAAAAATTAAAAAAAGGCACCGCAGGAAAATTAGCTGGAGTTGTTATTGGAATAAAAGACAATATCTGCTACAAAAATCACAAAGTTTCAGCGGCCTCCAAAATATTGGAAGGCTTTGAATCCATTTATACAGCTACCGCCCTTCAACGATTAATTGATGAAGATGCAATCATCATTGGGCGCTTGAACTGTGACGAATTTGCTATGGGAAGTTCCAATGAGAATTCGGCATTCGGTGCTGTGGAAAATAATCTCAAGAAAAACTATGTTCCAGGTGGATCATCTGGAGGATCAGCTGTAGCAGTATCAGCTGGTCTTTGTACCGTTTCATTAGGGAGTGATACTGGAGGATCCGTTCGGCAGCCGGCATCTTGGACAGGAACCTATGGGTTAAAACCAACCTATGGAAGAATCAGTCGATACGGTTTAATTGCATACGCTTCTTCATTTGATCAAATTGGAACTTTTACAAATAACATTGAGGATTCAAGGTTACTTTTATCGATAATGGCGGGTAAAGACGAATATGATTCTACTTCGTCATCGATTGTATTTGAACAAAAATCTCGCATTCCGGAAAAACTTCGAATAGGTGTTATTTCTGAATGTTTTAATCATTCGGGATTGGATCAAGAAGTTAAATCCTTACTAGAGAATAAAATAAATTCACTCAAATCTGCAGGACATGAAATCATTGAACTGTCCTTCCCTTATTTGGATTATATCGTTCCTACTTACTACGTACTAACAACTGCCGAAGCATCTTCGAATTTGGCTAGATTTGATGGGGTTCATTTTGGATATCGCAGTTCCAAAGCGGCTGGTGTGGACCATACTTACATTAATTCAAGGTCAGAAGGTTTCGGTATTGAGGTTAAAAGAAGAATCATGGCAGGAACGTTTGTTTTGTCTCATGGTTATTATGATGCGTATTACACCAAAGCTCAAAAAGTCCGAAGAATCTTGAAAAATAAAACAGATGAACTATTTTCAAAAGTTGATTTTCTATTGATGCCAACAACACCATCAACCGCTTTTGAAAAAAATGCAATTAAGGATAATATTCAAATGTATTTGCAAGATATATTTACTGTACACGCAAATTTAACAGGAAATCCGGCAATGAGCATTCCATTAGGTATTCATTCCAATGGATTACCATTTGGCATGCAAATTATGACTGATCGATTTAAAGAAGGTGAACTTTTTGAATATGCAGAAATTATTGAAAAGATATAAACGATTAATTTATCTCGTTTTTTTTGCATTTTTCTTTGCAAACTTTTCTTTTGGTCAACAATCGAATAGAAACTCCAAGTCAAGTGACTCGCTGAATTCAGAGGCGTTTATCAATACGGTTCAACAAAGTCTTCAGTTGTTTTATACGGATTATGTGAATGATACAAAATATGATTCGATTATTGGTGCTTTGAATTATGAGCCTGGTGAGGTTCCATCATTCACAGATGATCAAATTTGTGAGCGTTTACAAAAGATGAATGAAATGACTCCTTTTCATTTGGACTGTAATGCTGCAACGATATCTACTATTCGTTTTTTTGCTCGTGAAAGAAGAAGTTTTATTAGAATTGCCATGGGGCGTTCTGCTCTGTATTTCGACATGTATAAAGAAAAAATGGCAGAATATGGTATTCCTATCGAGCTACGATTTCTTTCGGTGATTGAAAGCGGATTAAGACCACAAGTTAAGTCGAAGGCAGGAGCCTTGGGACTTTGGCAGTTTATGTATAAAACAGGATTGTATTTTGGACTGGAAGAAAATTCATACATCGATGAACGCATGGATCCGGAAAAATCTACTGATGCTGCATGTCGTTATCTTAAGCAATTGTTCGGTATTTATGGTGATTGGAATTTAGCTTTAGCTGCTTATAACGCCGGACCAGGAAACGTGAATAAAGCAATTCGTAAATCAGGAAACAAGACAACCTACTGGGAAGTTCGCCCCTACTTACCTTCCGAAACACAAGGATATGTGCCAAATTTCATTGCTGCAGCTTATATGATAACTTATCATGCTGAACACAATATCATACCTATTGAGGCGAAAATCCACAATGCCCAACTAGATACGATGTGTTTGACAGAGGGAGTTCACATGTCGACAATTTCTAAATTGATTGATTGGGAAGAGGATGATATTCAAGTCTTGAATCCGGTTTATAAAACGTCGTTTATTCCTAAGTCAAAACCAGCTCGTTGCATAACTGGACCACTTGAAAAAATTAGTTTGCTTGTAAGCGTTCAGGATTCCCTATATTCATTAGAAAAATCGATTTATTCACCAGTTAAACAAGTACCTCAAATTGTAACACCAGTGGCGCAAATCTCGGATTCTTCGGATACTTCCAAGGTGGATCAACAACCGGTGCTTTCGGATTCTATTCCTAAAATGGAAAACTTACAATATCACAAAGTGAAACCGGGGGATAATCTTAAAAACATTGCGCTGAAGTTCAACGTCACCATTGAACAAATAATGGAGTGGAATGCTTTGAGAACAGGTAACATATACGTTGGTCAGCGTTTAAAAATATATTCGGATCAAATTGCCAAATCCAACCAGGCTCAAACACCAAAACCTCCTGCCAAGAAATATTACATTGTAAGAAGTGGAGATACTTTCACGCGTGTCGCCCAAAAACATAACTTGACGCAAGCTCAGTTGCAAAAACTGAACCCAGGTGTTAGGGTAAATCAAATTACAATTGGACAACGATTAAGAGTTAGATAAAACAAGATCGTATGGAATCCTTATCTGCGGTCATAATTACATTTAATGAAGAGAAAAATATTGGTCGATGTATCGATTCATTATCAAGTTTAGCGGATGAAATTGTGGTAGTTGATTCCTATTCAACGGATAAAACAATTGAAATCTGTCAATCAAAAGGAGTTAGATTGATTCAAAACAAATTTGATGGGCATATTCAACAAAAAAACTTTGCCTTGGCACAAGCACAAAACAATTGGGTTTTATCCTTGGATGCTGATGAGGCGCTTACCAATGAACTTAAAAAATCTATTTTGCATGTGCTTAAAAATCCAACGGAAATGGGCTATCGCTTCAATCGTTTAACCAATTATTGTGGTAAATGGGTTCATTTTTGTGGTTGGTACCCTGACTCCAAATTACGTTTAGTCAATCGTAATTTTGCGAAATGGGGAGGTATCAATCCACATGACAAACTTGAGTTGGAGACTGGACGGAAAGAAGGATTTTTAAGGGGAGACTTACTTCATTATTCCTATCATACGAAGGAGGATCACTTCAAACAAATAGAGTACTTTGGTTCAATCGCTGCCAAAGAGGCTTACAATAGGGGAATTCGTGTTGGGCAAGTTACATTAATTTTGAAAGTGATTACCCAGTTCATAAAAAGCTACTTCATAAAATTGGGAATCTTAGATGGATTAACCGGTTTAAAAATCTCCTACCGAAGTGCATATGCTACGCTACGAAAATATCAACTTCTCAGACAAATCAAATGAATCCAAATCGAATCATAATTTCTAGAACAGATAGCATTGGTGATGTCGTGTTGACCCTTCCACTTTGTGCATGGCTTCGTTCTCAATTTCCTGAGTCGAAACTTATCTTTTTAGGAAAAAACTATACACGAGATGTTGTCTCTTGTTTTGATTGCATTGATGAATTCGTAAGTATCGAAGAAATTGAGCAACTACCCATAATAAGTCGATTAAATCTGATCAAAGCTGATGTATTTATTCATGTATTTCCAAATAAAGAGTTGGCGTCACTTGCTAAAAAAGCAAAAATTCCAATTCGTATTGGGACCTCTCATCGTGTTTATCATTTGTTGACTTGCACACATCGGTTGAATTTTAGTCGTAAAAAATCGAATTTACATGAATCCCTGTTGAATTTTGAGTTAGTAAGACCATTAGGACTCAAAGAAATTCCCACGCTTGAAGAAATCAATCAGTATTTAACTCAGTTTAAAGTACCAACGGTTGATCTACCTGAATTCTTTACAAAATTAGAATTATCAAACACCATTATTCTTCATCCAAAATCTCAAGGAAGCGCAATGGAGTGGCCCATTGAAAATTACTTTGAGTTAGCTCAACGATTGGTTAGCATGGGAAAGACAATCTGTTTCACAGGAACGGATACAGAAGGTACACTTTTTCGAAATCAAATTCCGAAAGATCAAAAAGTCATAGATACAACCGGTAAATTGTCCTTGCCTCAACTCATTAAGCTGTGTGCATTAACCGATGGGTTAGTTGCCTGTTCGACGGGTCCCTATCACTTATCAGCTTTGTTTGGTAAAAAAGCTATTGGTTTATTCTCTTCCCGCAAACCTATTCATCCCGGTCGCTGGTCTGCACTGGGTTCGAATTCAAAAGCGTTGGTGTTTGATGAAAATTGTGAAAAGTGCAAAAAGGGAAAAAGTTGCAATTGCATTGAGCAAATAGCGGTTGATAGAATTGTAAGTCAATTCGAATGATTAAAAAGTGGCTAACCTTTTCCATTCATAGTCACCTTTTTCTCTCAATTTCAGTTTTTGTTTTTTCATTCGGAATATTAGATGGAGATAAAAAGTCTCTTTGGTATTCTGTAGCGCTGCAATTCGCTGTTTTTGGGGTTTATAACCTAAATCGCTTGAACAAACTAAAAAACATGGAACTGCCCATTGAATTGATAGTTTGGTATCAACGTAATTCGATTTTTCTTCGGTCAACATCATTCGTTTCTTTATTCAGCTCTGCTTTAATTTATGCATGTCTCTTAGGTCCTCAACCCCTTTGTTTATTATTAATTACAATTACCGGATTAATTACGACATTGTATATTTATAGCATTAAGAAAATTAATCTCCGTCAAATTTCAGGAACAAAAGCCATTTGGATTTCAATCGTTTGGACATTGATTGGGATTGTAATTCCAAAATTGACATTGTATTCCTTCAGTTGGAGTGATTTACATTATTTTATTTTGTTTTTAGCCTTAACGATTCCTGGCGACCTGCGTGATAGCGATTTTGATAATACTGAGATGAAAACCATTCCGCAAGTATTTGGGGATCAAAATGCCAATTTGCTATTTTATTTTCTGATGACCTCATTCTTAGTTTTCAATTTTTTGTTCAACCAGATCGATATCATTGGTATTGGTTTAGTTCTCATCTTTTTACCTATTTTTTTTTCAAAAAACATACCGTTTCGCCACGAGCTCATGGACGGGGTGCTTCTGATACTTGGAATTAGTTATTTGATTGGTTGATATTTGTGAGAAATCTAGTATTACCTTGTTGATTCAATAACATCCTAATTCGTCATTTGAATGTATAAACGAATTTTACGAAGTTCTTGATCATTTCCATACTCGAACCAACTGTTTTTGATATCCTTTTTTGGAGGAATAATTCAATCTTTCTCTTTTATCAAATGATAAATTTCACTAACTTAATATAAATTACGAAGAATGAATTCATTTTATACCGACCAAATGAAGCTCCCACCTCAACTTTCATAAAGCTGTTCTTTATCTTCATGAGGGAGGGACAATGCATAATAACACAAAGAGCCGAAATTAACTCCAACCCTAATTGAGAATTCACACATTAACAATGGCTTCAACCATTTATCATTGCAACACAATCTTTCTAACTGTTACCGTATTGTTTTGTGAATCAATTAAAACTAAAAAACAAAGGTTTTATAGCTGTAATATTTCAAGATGTAAATGACGAAAATGCAGCAAAAAAAACTGCTGAAAAAATCAATTTACTTGCCTGAAGAAGAATTGGCTGATTTAGACGATAATCAGTTTTATGATCATGAAATATCAGGGTATCAAGTTGTCGATACGATTAAAGGTGATATCGGTATTGTTGATACGGTGATTGATCTTGTATCCAATCCACTTTTGCGGGTTGAACTCGACAAAAAGGAAATTCTAATTCCAATTTTTGAAGGATTGATCCGAAAAGTTGATCGTGAAAAAAAAGTACTTCATATTGAGGCTACAGAGGGATTAATTGATTTGTATTTGGCGTGAGTTTGATTGAATCAATAATACAACATTTAGGATTTTCTTATATTTAAATATTGCGTTCCATTGGGATCCAGAAAACGCAACCGTTGTTTCATGGTTAATTTAAGAATATGATTTGGTAGATTTGAAAAAATCTCCGGATAATTTATGAAAAAGAGATTGAAAGTTTCATTTTGAATTTTAGGATAGATTTCTAAAGTATCGAGTAAAGTGTGAAGCAATACTCTACTTTCTATGCTATTATCTCTTCTTAATTCAGAATGGGTAAAATCAATCAGCCATTCTAAATAATTTTTATTCAATCCTGTAAAACATTCGTCATAAAATAGTCTATAACAGAAATAGCGCATTTTGGGAAAAATATAGACTTCTTTCAAGTCTTTTGTGCTTAAATTTAAATCTAAATAAAGAAGAGATCCAATTTTCAATACTAGTTCTTTTTTCCCTTTTTGAAAATAATAGCGTAACAACAATGAATTTGCAAATATGTAATCTTGTAAGGCTTTTATTGATTCCTGTGGTTTAATATTATTCAGATAGTATCCAAGACCAATTTCATAATCTGGGATTGTAAAATCGGGATCCGCTAAAATTTCGAAAAAACCCTCTCTAACAATGGTTAAATTATGAAATTGTTTATAAAATTCTAAATTTGAATTTGGATTTATTATCAAACTTCTATGAATATCTTCTCCTAAAATCACTTTTTTATCAAATGGTAAATCTGAAGAAAACTGTTCTAAAAATAGGTAAAGAGGTTTCAAACTTCCTGAATGAATATTAATACTTAATAAACTCTTGTATTGCTGTTGATCAGGAAAAACACCATATAAATGTTGAAATTCAATTAATTCATTGAAGTATTTTTCAAGTGAAAACCAATCGTTAAATCCAATGTATTGAGAAATAATATCAAGTGTGTGTAAATAAGGCAAATTATCATGTCCTTTCCATAAAAATAAACGATAAATTGTACTTTCTGAAATTGATAAATCCTTTTCTTGTTTAATCAATTCACTCACTTTTCTACATTCTAATTTTGTAAAAATTTGAAATGTCAATTTTTCCTCAAGTTTAAATTTTAAAGAGGATAATAAATATTCCGATATTTTATACTTAGGTTTCGGCATTTAGAATTTAATGTTGATTCCTGTTGAGACTGAGTAGTAGTAATTATCAATTGGTAGAGGTCGAAATGTATCAAAATTATGATCGTAATGAATAATGAAACCCAGGTGCTTATTTACGTTAAAATAGAGATTAGAGTCAAAAAACCAGCGAGGCGTTAAAAAATGACTATTTAATGGAAACTGAACAAAGGTTGTTCCTGCAAAATCGATGTTATCCGTAATTTTTAAAGCAAATTTTGCAGTTGTGTTAAGCCGAAACATGTTACGAAAAACGATGTTCATAGAGTCTTTCGAAAATGCGTATGAATTGAGAAATGGATTCCACTTTTCATATTCGTAAAATAATCCGACACCCGTGTAAAGATCAGATTGTTTTTTCTCCAACCATCTCATTCGCGCATTCACACCTAACAAGGCTCTGTGCTCCATTCCTTGAACACCGTTCCATTGGTATTGGGTAAATATATCAGGAGAAATTTTTCGCGAATCGTTATCTCGGAAACGCAGTTGAAAAAAACCATTATTTTCCAAGGCAGTTAATCCATTTAAGGATAGTTCAGTTTGAGAAAGGAAAATAAAAAAGTATTTGTTCTTAAGAAACAAATCGATTTCTGATGCATTTGAGAAATCGATGAGATTTCTCTTCTGTTTATCATTTGAAAAATTAAAATTGAATGAGGCACGAACACGTCTAAAACTTGTATCGTTTTCTATTTCTCGGTCAACGTTTAAAACTTGGGAAATTGAAAATAACGGAAATGAAAGAAACAATAAGACAATCAAAGGTGTTTTCATTTTATCTAATTTTCTCACAAATGTAATTCACGATTTCAGTTTTAAATTCATCAAACTGGTTCTTATATTCTTTTGATATATGTAAATTACCAATTACGTGTGGAGAAAAGAAAACATGTTTATCTTGAAAATGAAAATGTGAAAATGAAATAGCACTTTTTGCATTTATAGAACATGAAATTGATTTGACTTGCTCTAATTTCAAGCGTTGTTGCTGAATTAAGTAATGGAAAGTGATTTGAGCCGGTTTTCCCATCAGAAGTATTGATTTTGGATTCACTTCATTTATTTCCTGAAAAATGAAATTCTTACATTTAGTTTCGTCAACCTGAATCGTTGACATTGTTGAATAAGCACATTTAATGATATCAGTAAAATAAATCTCCTCTAGAAATTCCTCAGAATCAATCATCCCTCGAAACAAATTATAATAACCCTTATGACGGCTAGATGCATTGAAATATGCTTCTTTATCGATAAATGCTGAATGAATGCTAAAAACAGTATTCAATCCGTAATCCTCAACTCCTTTTCCGGCATCCTGGGCTATTACCATTAGTTTTTTGTTTTTATGCGAGCCCAACCAGAATGGAATATCCTGTCGAAAGATTTTTGCAGCACAATCTTGACATTTATCGTGGTTGGGCGCATAATTTTGGTGCATATTTTCAGGTATAAAATGAAGTCCGTCATTTTTTAAACTGGTTAGTTCTTTTATTCGCTTACCATACCATTTTATAAGAAACTCCTGAAATGTCATTTTACCAAACTTGATATAACCAGCGAATA
>JBIIVA010000240.1:0-3229 GCA_044339705.1 Crocinitomicaceae bacterium | reverse complement strand
CCAAAAGGCAATTAAAATAGCAATGCCAATTACGATTCCGGCAACACCGACGATTTTAATTAACTTAATTCCATAGGAATCTAAATCACGGTTCAAGCTGGCATTATGTTCATAATTTTGATCATCAATTTTTCTTCGGAAAAGCGACAAAATGGGTTTTCGTGCTCTTTTACTCTTTTGCTTGGTCATTCAACGTATGATTTAATTTTTATTTTGAATAATGCCGCGATAAAAGCGCCAATAGCAGTTTCTCCAAAAATACGTCCGTGCAATGGATAAGTATATTTTTCCGCTGGAAATAAGAAGTAATATAAAAATTGAAATATACTGAAAATAGAGGCTAATCCTCCAACGAGTATCAAAATCCAAGTTATCCAGCCAAAATAGAATAGACCTTTTAAGCAACCCCATGTGAAATATGGAATTAAAATACAATCAATAAATTGAAAAATTAAATTCAAAAAGGAAAAACTCAATCGATTGACCGATATGATTTGTTTGTTTTCAATACTAATCAAATCCGATTGCTTGGGTAATGGAATTAGTTCATCAAAAAGAGCTTGGATTAAACCCATATCAATTTCGTTTGAAAAATGCTAAAAATAAAATGAAGAGCGCTAAACCATTAGCAGCCAATGTAATAATACCAAGGTAGTAGTAAAATACGTCTGAAAGGGGAGAGGAAGTCTTAAAAAAAGCATAACCCATAAATCCAAAAATTCCAATACAAATTAGAGAAAGTATTGCCCAGCCAATTCCAGAATTACCCTCATTTCTTGCGCGTATGGTGAGTCCACTAAAGATTAAGCCCGCAAAAATGGAAGAAATGAGATAGCCAATTAGGATTATCAAGGATGTTTTTGAAGTGCCGTTGTTTCCGTTTTTGCTCATCGTTTACCAAATAGAAAATTCAAAAACCATCTACCAATTTTTCGTTCTGCACCACCTCTTGTGGTTGGAATGCCCGTTTTTCGGGCAATACTATTTCTAAATCCCGAAATCCCAAGCAGACGTTTCCACGAGAAAGAAAAACCGTATTTACCTTTGAAGCCGAACATAGAAATCTAAAATATTGAGTCTTTTTACAATTTTTGAAATCAGACTTTATAAGTATCGTTTGTAACTTTCAATTTTACTTTTTAACGACTCTATTTCGTATTTTTGAACACGTTTGGCATTCTCGATTGTTTGTTTTTTAGATTCAACCCTAATTTTAGCATTTTGTTTTGCACCTGGATTTTTTTGCAAAGCAACATCACTCTTTAAATTATCAAGTTCTCTCTTGTGTTGAGCATTATCATTAGCATGACGAATTTTTAAATTACTCAAATCTACTTTCAATCTTGCAATGTAATTTTTTGCACTTTGTTTATCCATAATGAATTTAGAATTAAAAGAAAATACGGAAATTGCTATTCAATAATGGGGTATTTTAATACAAACATTGAGCTACTTTTTCGAATTTTTCGCATGCCACTCCTCAAGTGATTTGCAATTTTCAGATATTAACCAATCTTCAAGTGATTTAAAGCCTTTATCCTTACACCAATCCTCTACATCTTCTCTTCTAGCAGCTTGTCCCAGGGTGTATTTATTATTTACACAATACGTATCAAACTCATTTGCAACCTGAACAGTTACTCCAAAATGTTGATCAATTAGCTTTTCAAATTCACCGATATTCATATTTGCTTTTATTACTAAATCGGAATTTGTCGATTTAACTTCTTTACTAGTCCTTCTATCCAATTGAGCAATAGTCATTTCAGGATCAGCTAGTGCTTTTCCTTTGTAGACTCTGAGAACCAAACCGAAGTTATTCTTAAATTCAGCTTGAATACTTTTAATTTTCTTATTTGGCGCGATATGAAAATCAGCAGCTTTAAATCGATCAAAAAAGTTCGAGAAAATGCCCATATTTACAATTTGATAAGATCACAACCCTCTTCTTGACACATTTTACTGGCAGCTGCAAGAGTCAAACCGTCATATTTCGGTCCAGTTTTAACCCATTTCCCATTTTTCTTGAAATGAATTTGACACTTTACGGAAAATGCATCTTCAAAACGTTTCTCGAATCCACCAACAGTAAGATTACCTCGCATTGATAAGTCTGCTTCTCCAGCAGGAACATATTTACCTCCAAGAGAAACATTTTTTGCATTTGCAATTGTTTCTTTCTCATCTACTGGTTTGTCATTCGGGTAACGAAGCGAAGGAAACAAATAAGGATACGATTTTAAAAATTCTTTGTAGAAAGTATTTACTTTCATTCTTCCTGTGATAGAAATTTCTGACATAACATTTAATTTTTAAGGTTTCTCAAATGTAAATTTTATATAAACTCAATTTTAGTTTAACTTAGTTCAAGTATTTTAAAGCTGATTTTTGATAATAAAATCAATTATTTCAACCTGTTTTTCTTGAGAAATGGAATTGTCAATACCCAAGAAATTTGCAATATGAATGAATAAAATTTGCTTTTCCTTAAACTTACTTAACGATTTATAGTAGAGATAATTACAAAGATAATTTCCCGTATTTTCAGAAATTAAAATGGATTCAGGATAAATATTCTTGAAATAAACAAGTTGAGATTTTAAGAAATTTGTGGCTATCTTCTCCTGAGAATTACAATCTATTATTTCATTTTTGATTTCGTTATTGATATCAATTCCATCTATCAAATTATTGGCAACTAATTCTAACCTCATTTTACTCGATTTACTTGCCACTCCCAATTGAAAAATATGCGAGTAATCATTTAATTCTTGACTGAGAAATGAATCAATGGCTTGAAATGAAACGTCTAAATACTTGAAATCTATTAAAGGATTGTCTTTAAACCTTTCTTCCAATAATTTTGCAATAATTTGAGCTGGGTTAGTTTGAAAACTTTTGAAGGGACCGAAATAGGTCACCAGTATTTTTTTCATTTGCAGATTATCATAATTTTAAAGTCTCATTTCGAAATCAGACTTTTGAATCCTTCTCCAACTATTTCAATTGTCTTATAATATTCTTCTGCATCTTCTTTTAAAAGATCGGCACCCACATGAATTTGTAAGTTGTCCATATTCAATTTCTTTTTTAAATAAATTGCAAGGTTGTTTTTTTCATTATTTCCTAGTCTTGAATGGAAACCTACAGTTTTGTTATTATACTCAGCAATTTTTTGAAATTCATCCTTAAACTGTTGAAGTTTATTAATATTTTCGAAGGTTCCTCC
>JBIIVA010000150.1:0-6215 GCA_044339705.1 Crocinitomicaceae bacterium | reverse complement strand
CTTCGTGCGCGCGCTCAGCAACTTTCCAAGCGATTGATTGATCATTCAACGCACCGAATATAATTCCTCGTTTTCCTTTTAGTAAATTATTTGCCATGTTGTATCTTTTGAACAAAATTATAAATAGTTGGAATACTTCATTTTTAACTTTTCAAGATTCATTAACAATCAATTGTGGGATTATGTCTTGTTTTTAAATCGGAATACTAAAGAAATTAGTTTTAACTCGTTATTTTTCTAATGCCTCAAGTACTTTTTCTCCGCCCAAAATGTGCCAAAAGGAACCAGAGATGCAAGGAAAAGTATGAAACCTTTTTTGAAAGTCCACTTTAAATTAATCATGAGAACAAGCAAAGTGACGGAATAAGCAATAAATAAAACACCGTGAATTGATCCAACAATAAAATTGGGTTCGGGAATGCTATAAATGCGTTTCAAAGGAACAGTAATCCCAAGTAAAAGGTATGAGATTCCTTCGGCTATAGCAAGCCATCTAAATCGGTTCAATAATTTATTATTTTCCATTTTTCAATTGTTTTTCAAGTTCAAAAAGTATATCGCGAAGTCGAGCTGCTTCAATGAAATCAAGTTCCTTGGCGGATTTCTCCATTGCTTTTCGAGTCAACTTAATTTGATTTTCAAGTTCCTTTAGATTGCCATACGAAAAGGTCTCTTCGGCAGCAATGGAAATCGTTTCGGGTTGTTCGTATTTCGCTCTGCGTAAAGCTAAATCGCCATCAGCTACTTTCGTAGATTCCATGATTTTCTCTTTCGATTTATTCAAAGGCGTTGGAACGATTCCATGCATTTCATTGAATTCGGTTTGTAGTTTTCGTCTTCGAGCAGTTTCATCCATTGTTTTTCGCATGGAATCGGTGATCTTGTCTGCGTACATCAATACTTTTCCGTTCACATTTCGAGCAGCACGCCCCACGGTTTGCACCAACGAACGTTCATTTCTTAAAAATCCTTCTTTGTCTGCATCGAGAATAGCAACTAAGGAAACTTCGGGTAAATCCAATCCCTCTCTAAGTAGATTAACTCCGATAAGAACATCAAAATCGCCTAGGCGCAATTGTCTCAAAATTTCAACGCGTTCAATCGTGTCGATTTCACTGTGTATATAACGACATAAAATTCCGATTCGATCCAAGTACTTTTGAAGTTCCTCTGCCATTCGTTTGGTTAAAGTAGTTATGAGAACACGTTCTTTCACTTCAATTCGTTGGTTGATTTCTTCGAGTAAATCATCGATTTGGTTTTTAGTAGAACGAACTTCAATAATTGGATCCAATAAACCTGTTGGTCGAATCACTTGCTCCACAATTATTCCTTCAGACTTTTGGATTTCATAGTCGGCCGGGGTTGCGGAAACGTAAATAGTAGTATTTAAAAATCCTTCGAATTCTTCAAATTTCAAAGGTCGGTTGTCAATAGCAGCTTGTAAGCGAAATCCGTAGTCAACCAAATTGATTTTTCGTGCTCGATCTCCTCCAAACATGCCACGAACTTGCGGAAGTGTAACGTGACTTTCATCCACAACCATGATAAAATCTTCCGGGAAATAATCGAGCAAGCAGAAAGGTCGTTCGCCCGGTTTTCTTCGATCAAAATAACGCGAATAATTTTCAATCCCCGAGCAATAGCCCAATTCACGAATCATTTCTAAGTCGTAATTCACACGTTCATCCAATCGTTTGGCTTCCTCCAATTTACCTTCTTTTCTGAAATTCTCAACTTGAATTACAAGGTCATCTTGAATTTGCTCAATGGCTTGTCGGGTATTATCAGGACTCGAGACGAACAAATTAGCAGGAAAAACATCAATTTCGTCGTAGTTCTCAATTTTTTGATTCGTTTCTGGATCAATGGAAGCGATTGTTTCTATTTCATCTCCCCAAAATCCAATTCGTAGTGCATAATCCGCATAGGCTAAATAAATGTCAACTGTATCACCAATTACGCGAAACATCCCACGCTCAAAGGTTTCTCCAGCACGTGAATACAAATTTTCAACCAAGCGAAACAAAAATTTATTGCGAGCAACAGTTTGTCCGACTTTCAGGGAAATGATGCTGTTTTTGAACTCATTTGGATTTCCGATACCATAAATGCATGAAACCGAGGCCACAACAATTACATCCTTTCGACCGGAAAGTAGGGCGGAGGTAGCCGAAAGTCTAAGTTTTTCAATTTCATCGTTGATTTGAAGATCTTTTTCGATGTAAGTTCCAGTTACAGGCAAATAAGCTTCAGGCTGATAATAATCATAATAGGAAACGAAATACTCTACCGCGTTATTCGGGAAAAATTGTTTGAATTCCCCGTACAATTGAGCCGCAAGTGTTTTATTGTGTGATAGAATTAATGTTGGTCGATTCAGATTCGCAATGACATTGGCTACCGTAAAGGTCTTTCCACTTCCAGTTACCCCAAGCAAGGTCTGAGCAGGTATATCAGCTAAAATACCGGCGGTTAACTGCTTAATCGCTTCTGGTTGGTCGCCTGTTGGTTTAAAATCAGAAATGAGCTGAAAATCCATTCAGCCGTAAAAATACGGATGTTCGATTAAAATTGCTTAATACTGAATAAAATGAATGTTAATTGACGTTTATTTTGAACCTATTCGAGCTTCAGTCTCTTTGAACGATCTTTTAACGAGGAATTTTTGATTGTAGACCAAAATTGGAATTTCAGCAAGTGAAATCATGTTTTTTGCATGGTCTTTTTGAAATAAACGTTTGAAAAATCCTTTATTTTCGTGCTCTACCATTGTAATGAGGTGGATGTTGTTTTCACGGATGAACCCATCAATTCGCTCGTTAATGTCATTGGAAAGTAGAAATTCAAAATTCAGGTATGGATAGTTTATTTCATTTGTGAGCTGTTTTTTGAAATCATTCATTGTGTTCAAGCTAAATGATTCATAATCGGTTGAAACATGTAAGATGGTAATTTTCGAATCAAAATTTTTTGAGAATTCCACCAATGCATGCAATGCTTCAAAGTTATCATCACCAAGATCGGAGGCGAAAACAATTTTTTCAGGATGATGAAATCGAGCGCCAAATGGGATTACCAAAACAGCGCATTGGCAATCACTTATTACCGATTTAGTTGTGCTGCCGATTAAAAATTCTTGAAATTGTTTCCTTCCATGTGCTCCCATTATGAGTAAATCCGTTTTGAATTCTTCTGTTTTCTCAATGATTGCGAGCGAAACAGAGGTGTGTTCAATGGCATCAAAATGCGCGTCGACTTGCTTTGCTTTCTCTCCGGCAAGAAAAAGCATTTGCTCACGCATTTTATTTTTCTGTACCTCCAGGAATTCTCCATTCGTACTCGGGAAATAAGGAATTTCAGTTGGATTTGCTAATAATGCAGAAATATCGTGAATGTGAACGAGTGTCAGCTTCGCTTGCAACTTTAAACTTAGTTCAACCGCAAATTTGAGGCTCATTTCAGACGTGTCTGAAAAATCGTTGGCGAAAAGTATGTTTTTCATGGCGAATTGTTTTGAAACAAAGTTCAGTGTTTAAAAAACGATTTCCTTAACACGATTTCCAACTATTTTTATAAGTTCTTTTGAAACAAAAAAAGCTGCCTTTTCAGACAGCTTTCAATCAATTTTTACAGAGTAAAATACGTTGCTTCTTTCCTTTTTTAATTTCAATGGATTTACTGTACATTAAAAGAAAGGAAATGGCTTCATTCGAAGGTTTAACAAGATTTTCATTCTGATTTAAAGAAATGGAAGCGTATTTATGTGTCATAGGCGAAAATGATTTTTATCAGAACGTATCAACTTCATCTTTATTTTAGTAAAAAAGAAGTTTTTTTATTAAAATCGAATTGGAAAATCATTGAACTTTATTCATAACTTTGCGCCCTAAATTAACTGATTATGAGTCATTCGATTAAGTCTGGAGTAGCAACAGGTGATGAAGTTCAAGCAATTTTTAAATACGCAAAAGAAAAAGGTTTTGCCTTGCCAGCCGTAAACGTAACTAGCACAAGCACAGTGAATGGAGTCATGGAGACGGCGGCTAAATTGAAAGCTCCGGTTATTATTCAATTTTCGAATGGAGGTGCGCATTATTTTGCCGGTAAAGGCTTATCGAATCAGAATGAAAAAGCAGCAATTATAGGTGGTATTTCGGGAGCCAAACATGTTCACGCTTTGGCAGAAGCATACGGAGCTACGGTTATTCTTCATACCGACCATTGCGCGAAGAAGTTACTTCCTTGGATTGATGGTTTATTGGATGCTGGCGAACAATTTTACAAGGAAACTGGTAAACCGCTTTACAGCTCTCATATGATTGATTTATCTGAGGAACCTATCATTGAAAATATTGAAATCTGTAAACAATATTTGGCTCGAATGAGTAAAATCGGAATGACCTTGGAGATTGAACTCGGAATAACTGGAGGAGAAGAGGATGGGGTTGATAATACAGATGTTGATAGCTCAAAATTATATACGCAACCTGAAGAAGTTGCATTTGCCTACGAGGAATTGATGAAGATTTCTCCTCGATTCACAATTGCGGCAGCTTTTGGAAATGTGCACGGTGTATATAAACCAGGAAATGTGAAATTGACTCCTGTAATTTTAAAGAATTCTCAAGATTTCGTTGAAAAGAAATTCAATACAGGACATAACCCGGTCGATTTCGTGTTTCACGGTGGATCAGGTTCCACTTTGGAAGAAATTAGAGAGGCCATCGGTTATGGTGTTATAAAAATGAACATTGATACCGATTTACAGTTTGCATTTACGGAAGGAGTTCGCGATTATGTCACATCAAAAATTGATTACCTAAAGACTCAAATTGGAAATCCAGAGGGTGATGACGTTCCGAATAAAAAATATTATGATCCCAGAAAATGGATGCGCGAAGGTGAATTAACTTTCAACAAGCGTCTCGAGCAATCTTTTGCGGATTTAAACAATGTTAATACCTTATAATCTATTTTATGAGTAATTGGTTTAAAAGAAATAAAGAAGGAATTACAACCTCGACGAGTGAAAAAAAAGAAACTCCGGAAGGATTGTGGGTTCGTTGTTCGAATTGCAAAACGTTGTATACATCTGAAGATTTTGCGAAACATAATTACGTATGTGAACGTTGCTCCCAACATGAAAGAATTGGTTCAGAAGAGTATTTCCAAATCATTTTTGACGATGGTAAGTATGAGGAAATCGCCAAGGATTTGACTTCTGGAGACCCATTGAATTTTGAGGATACAAAAAAGTATAAGGATCGTATCAAATCGACACAAAAATCAACCGGTTTAAAGGACGCAATTCGAGCTGCTAAAGGCAAATTGGATGGTCACGATTTCGTGATTGCCGCAATGGACTTTAATTTCATCGGAGGTTCTATGGGTTCTGTAATGGGAGAAAAAATAGCTCGTGCAATCGATGAAGCCATTAAAATTAAAGCTCCTTTCATGATTATTTCTAAGTCCGGAGGGGCGCGCATGATGGAAGCGGGGTACTCGTTGATGCAAATGGCAAAAATTTCAGGTAAATTAAGTTTATTGGCTGAAGCAGGTCTTCCCTATATTTCCTATTTAACCGATCCAACTACCGGTGGTGTTACTGCTTCGTTCGCGATGCTTGGAGATATTAATATTGCTGAGCCGGGAGCATTGATAGGATTTGCAGGTCCTAGGGTTGTGAAAGAAACGATAGGTCGAGATTTACCGGATGGTTTCCAAACTTCTGAATTCGTTTTGGAGCATGGATTTTTAGATTACATCATCGATCGTACAGAAATTAGAACCAAGCTGGCTCTTTCATTGAAGTTGTTTTTAAAGTGAATTCTTTTAAGAATTATGGAACTATTTGGTTCAATTATATCAAATTTGTCTTAAAATCTCATTTTAGGACAATTCTTCCATGTAATTCAAATCCTTGCCAAATGTTTCTTTCAGCTTGTATATGCTCCAAAGAGCCAAAGCAATGAAGGAGAGACCAACTATTAAAGCTGAAATTCCATCGCTGATGTTATTGGAGACCAAAAAAGTAAAAAACATAATCACCAAATTAACAGAACCCCTTACGAAATTGGGAATTGTGTTTGCTGCAGTTGAACGTATATTGGTTCCAAATTGCTCAGCGGCAATCGTCACAAAAATCGCCCAATAACCAGTAGATGCTCCAAGTAAAAAGCAATAGAAATAATAAGTTTCTAAACTAATTTTTT
>JBIIVA010000149.1:0-6227 GCA_044339705.1 Crocinitomicaceae bacterium | reverse complement strand
AAATGGATTCCCATGTTGGAGCGAACCGAAGTGGAAAAAGTAACTCCATACTTTTCCTGCATTGCCATGTTGGATACAAATAGATAGCGTAAAGATTCGTTTGAAAAAAGTCCTGGTAAAAAAAACAGTTTTGTCGCCCCTACTTCCGAAACATCGTTTTGAAAGTAAAGATTCAGTTTTGTTCCCGTTTTCCTGTGAAAAAATAGCGTAGAGTAACCACCATATTTAAATGTTTTATCTCCTGTGCCATAACCAAAGTAAGCTCCAAAAATTAGCGGTTTCATTAATTTTTCTGAAGTTTCTATTCCAAGCCCCAATCGGAACTTTTCGTAAGCATTGTAGTTTAAAACACGTTTTAGATCAATATTAAAAAAAGAAACAGGAATTTTACCGGTTGCCAACACTTTAGCAAAAAAGAGGTATTTATCGAGATTTTCGGCTTTCGCAAAGCTATCAATCACCTGATAGGTTTTAAACTCTTTCGAATTCAATTTATTTTGTCGTAAACGATTCCAGGTCGAATCGGAAATTTTATTCGCTTTGTCGGAGGTTTGAATGGAAACATTGTTAAATCGCTCCTTTTCTAATTCCTTTGGATTAAAACTGACACTTTCAATATAGGTCGAGCCTTTTCCTTGAATATATCCAGATTGACCCTTTTCTTTACTACCATAAGCTATCATGGCTGTTTTTAAATCTAATGTTGTCGAAAGTTTGTATGGAAACCACTTTGTATTATTTGTGAATCGATACTCCTGAACGATACTAATGTCTATTCCAGAAGTATCTCGGATATATGGTTCAGCAACAACTTTCTCAATTGCATAACCATTCGTATTTATGAATAATCGTCCTGTTAGTCCATCGAAATTCTTATTGAGTCTTGGTCTGTAATAAATGGTGTAGGTCGTATCGTTTTGATTAAATGTTGAATCCTCTAGTACAAACAAATATCGATTCAATGACCCAAATGCGATTGGATTGACATATTGCTTCCCTAAAACGGATACTTGATTATCATAAAAATGAAACGACTGCATTTCTTGTGCGAATGTTGAAAACAAAGGATCACTGATTCCTGAAACTTTGAAAGCGTCAATAATTTCTTTTTCTTTATAGGGAGGCTCAAAAAAGTGACGAGATGCAGATTCTGTAATGAAAAAATATTGCTTATCAAGGAAATTGCGTGCACGAATAATGTTTGAGTCCGGTTTGGGAAACAAGATTGTATCAAAAATATTCCTTCGGGTTTCCTGATCGACATCAAAGATATATTTGCTGTATTGCTTGCTGATGAAACCGTCATTTTCCAAGGGATGATTTTTCTTTCGGTTCTCAATAACCTTCGCCATAATGACTTCGGCCGGATTGATGCCAGGCTTGACAGTAACATCGCCATTTGTTAATGAAAGAGTTGTATCGAGATATGAGGTTGCTTTAACGCCAATACGTTGGTTTGCATTGGCTAATTTGAATTTTCCATCAATGTCCGAGAGGAAAGGTTTTTCGTTTTCAGGATAAATTTTCCCGAATGAAATTGGTTCGTTTGAATAAAAGTCTTTCAAATATAAATTTTGACTGTATACCGAAATTGAGCAGATCAAAGTTGAAATAAAAAGTAAAAAGATGTTTTTCATTGCGTGTTATCCAAATATAAAAAAGATCCTACTATCAAAAAACAACTTTCATAAATCTTCGGTATCTAACATCGTTAAGGACGTTCAATTTGTGCCAAAGATCTGAGAAGAGATGCATATAATTTTAGTCTTCGCTTTTGATTGTAAATTCCGCTCAAGAGCAGAAAACCAATCTTTTAGGTCTTTGCTTTTAAATGAATATTATCACTGTAACTTGAAATCAACTTGGATTTAAAAACTCAATCATCTTAACTAAGGCCCTAGCCCTGTGACTAAATTGATTCTTTTCAGCTAAATCCATTTCAGCAAAAGTTCGTGTTTCATTCTCCGGAATAAAAATTGGGTCGTAGCCAAAACCATTTTTCCCTCTTTTTTCATGGGTAATTTGTCCATTTACAATTCCTTCAAAAATATGCTGTTTACCTTCAATTATTAACGTGATTACCGTTTTAAAACGAGCAATTCGATTTTCAACTCCATTTAATTCTGAAAGAACACGATTCATATTGGCATTCGGATTTTTATCCTCTCCGGCATATCGCGCGGAATGAACTCCAGGCTGTCCGTTCAATGCTTCGATTTCTAATCCTGTATCGTCGGCAAAACAATTCAAATTAAAGTTATTAAAAATAAATTGAGCCTTGAATGCCGAATTCCCCTCAATAGTCAACTCATTCTCTGGAATTTCATCCGTAAAACCAATTTTGTCAAGTGTTAAAACTTGAAAATGTTCTGGCAATAATTTCTGAATTTCATAACCCTTATTGCGATTATGTGTTGCAAAAATCAACTTCATTGAAATAACCTTAGATAGTTTGATTGATTTGATAGAACCGAATAACGTTCATTGATTGTTTTTTTTCCGGATTCTCCAATTTTCTTTCTTAAATCGATATCGTTTAGCAACATTTCCAATTGACTTTTCCAATCCTCCAATTTTATGGGTAAATACCCATTTTCTGCATGCGAAACAATTTGTACATTAACTCCAACTGGAGACATTAAAGCGGGAATTCCAAGCGACATGTATTGTAAACCTTTGAATCCACATTTTCCTTCAGACCAAATATCCATTTCTAGAGGCATAACGCCAATTGAAATTTTCGCTAAATCAGCAATTTCGGTCTCCCTTTTCCATTTTAAAAAACGAAGTGATTTTAGGTGATAGGTTGGTGCTTCATTGGAAATTACCAAAAACTCAAAATCATATTTTTGCTCCAATTCTTTGATTACTGGAACTATGAAATCCAAGTAACGCATCGTAGTATGCGTGCCCGTCCAACCGATGACCAACTTTTCCTGATGATAGTCGGTCTGCAAGTTATGGTGGTTTTCAGTATCAATGGTAGTTGGAATAACATGAACATGGGTGTTGAATTTTTTGGCGTAGTTAGCCAAATAGTCGTTTCCGGCAGTAATACTTCCAGCCCATTTAATACAATAACGAACCTTCCAATAAGCCTTTAGTCGATGAAAACGAGCATTCGACTCACTGTAGTTTGGAAGCCAAATCGCATCATCAAAATCATAATTGTATTTTTTTCTAAAAACTTTTGCAATCATAAACTCAAAAACTGGTGGACCGATATGAGAAGCCTCTCTATGAATGAAAACGAAATCGTATTTATATAATGTAAATAGAAGAGAAAATCTTTTCAAAAAACTTCTAACCACACCAACCGTTTTTCGAAGAACTTTTCCCTCTGAATAAAGTGTTTTCCATGTCTTGTTATCCAAGAATGGTGAAAATTGAATTTCAAAATTATTTTGTTTGAGAAAGGAAAAATATTGCTCAAAACGAAATCGTTGTGACGGTGCTTGATCAAAAGGATAAGGGGCAATAAATAGAATTTTCTTTTTCTTCATTTACCCAATCAGTTTTTGATAAACGTTGTAATATCGCTCCACTCCTTCGTTCAATCCATAAAATTCTATTGCACCTTTGATTGTCTTTTCGCGATCAAACTCCCTAAAACTCAAATCCGCATTTTCATATGATTCCTCGTTAAATTCCTCAATCACAATTCCTGAATGATATTCACGAACCACTCGTTCTGTATCCCCTACTCCCCCATTACAAATAACAGGAACACCCATTGCCATTAATTCTCCTTGTTTTGTTGGAGAAGAAGCTTTTTTAGAAAAAGTCGGACGAATAAAGAAAATGGAGGCTGAAAAAAGTGAAATACAAGTAGCCACTTCATGATGAATTACAGACTTGACTCGTATTCGATTTGCTTGGATTCCAAACTCATTTACCTTAGAGAAAATAGTTTCTGGATTTTCACCCGAAACAAATAAGAAAATGGCGTTCGGTTTCGATTTTAACAAAACATTGAAAAAATCTAGCATTTCATCAAGCATATACCAAGTTCCAACTGAACCGACATATCCTAGAACAAAATCATTATCATTCAAATTCAATTCCGTTTTAAATGCATTCAATTTATCCAAATCAATATTTTCAGGATTGAACTTGTCCAAATCAGCGCAACACGGAATGACTTCTATTTTATTTTTTAAATGCTCGAAACCATGCCAAGAGATGATTTCATCTTTACCATTATATGTCAACGAAATGATATAATCTGATTCCAAAAAAAACTCCTTCTCCTTTCTTTTGAAATAACCATAAACCGTTTTAAATACTGGATTTTTCAAACTCCAGATGTTTCCTTCAATACGCTCATCGGCCCAAAATCCGCGCATATCGAATAAAAACTTTACCCCCCATTTTCTTTGCATTTTCCGACCAACCATGGCAGACAAATAACTTCTACAATGAATTATACTAAAGTTAAACACGCGATGCAATTCAAATGCTTTCTTTCGCAAGCAACTGACATCCCAAAGTGTTGAAAGTAAAGGTGGATTTTTCGTGTAAGAAAGTGGATGCCATATTATTTCATTTAAATCGCAAATGGCTTGAATATCGTCTCGAAATTTCGAAAATCGTTCTGTTTTTTCAAAACTAATAATGTGAAAACGAAAACCTTTTTTAGTCAAACCTATTAAGTATGGTAATACTTGAGATTGTCCTAAAGGATCCGTCATGCCATCATAGGAAAGATATAAAATATTAATAGGCATCTACACAAAGATAGGAATCGTTTTTTACAATTTCCAAGGAAAGTTAAATCAACCCGTTCTTTAATTTCTCCAAAACGATTCGATCTATTGGGAAATTCAAATGGTCAATACTAAGTGAACTAATTTCGCACCATCTTTGTTTTTCACCTTCCACATGAAAAGGTATTTCGTAATCCTGAATCGAAATTTGATGGAAATCACATTTCACTTTGTAATAAAAAGAAACTATTTGATGATTGGATTGAAATACTGATTCCTGATGAAAATCGTTAAAATAAAACGGTATTGCTTCATCAATTTTAAGATTTAATTCCTCGTCCATTTCACGATGAAGTGCGTCCAAAATTCCTTCACCAAATTCCACTCCACCACCTGGGAACTTCGTAAAAAACTTCCCAAATCGATACTCATCGGAAAGTAAAATTTCCTTTTTTTCATTGATAATCAATGCATAAACCCGCAGATTAAATGCATTCATTCGCAGTCAGAAAATGGAAAGTCTTGTGTCTTATCTTTTCCATAAACTCCAATAAATAAACAAGAAACTTTTTCAGCCTGTTGATCAAATAGTTTGAGGAAATCTTGTTTGGTGAAATTCTCTTGTTCTTTGGTTAGAATGAATACTTGACCATTAGAAGCATCGATACGAATGACTTTTATCGTTTCATTTTTTCTTATTGCAGTTTCAATTGACAAAATTAAATCCTTGTCGGTTGAGTTGAATTGAGCTTGACCAAAAAAAGATTTAACACTTTGCGAAAAGAGAGAATTACAGAAGAATAAAAATGAAAAAATAAAAATAAATCTCATTACTTATTTTTTATGAAGCGAAAATCTCTTCCCAAATAAACTGCAGATTCACCTAATTCTTCTTCTATTCGCAACAATTGATTGTATTTTGCCATCCGATCACTTCGAGAAGCTGAGCCCGTTTTAATTTGACCTGTATTCAGAGCGACTGCTAAATCCGCAATGGTGCTATCCTCCGTTTCACCACTTCTGTGACTCATTACTGATGTATATCTATTTCTAGTCGCTAAGTTAACAGCTTCTATAGTTTCAGTCAATGAACCGATTTGGTTTACTTTTACTAAAATTGAATTCGCGATTCCTTCATTAATTCCTTTTGAAAGCCGTTTTGAATTTGTCACAAATAAATCATCACCAACTAATTGAACTGATGAGCCGAGCTTTTCAGTCGCTAACTTCCAACCTGCCCAATCATCCTCTGCTAAACCATCTTCAATGGAAATAATTGGGTACTTCTTGCACCAATCTTCCCAATAGGCTACCATTTCAGCTGAAGTTCGATCTTCTCCTGTAGACTCAAAGTGATAAACACCGCGATCCGCCTTATAAAACTCAGAAGAAGCGGCATCCAATGCGATATACATGTCATGACCCGGCTTAAATCCAGCTTTTTCGACCGCCTCAATCACTACTTGAATTGCCTCTTCATTGGAACCTAAGTTTGGTGCGAAACCGCCTTCATCACCAACG
>JBIIVA010000020.1:0-22044 GCA_044339705.1 Crocinitomicaceae bacterium | reverse complement strand
AAATTACCAAGAGCTGTTGTTGAAGTAACCGGTCCGCTCCAAATCCCATTCAATTTGGAAAGTATTCCATAACCGATGGTGTTTTCAATATTCGGCTCGTTAGAAAGAGGTGGATCCGGGGTTTGTTTTTTCTTGCAAGAATAAAGTGATAAAAAACAAAAAACCAGTATAAACCATTTGACAATTTTCATTTTTTCTTAATTTATATCAAATATACCGTTTATTGAATATTAATGAATTCTCAACGTTTTTATGAGCATATTTGCCAAAAATAAATTTAATGTATTCAAACGAATTTCAAGAAATTGTCAATTTTAGAAGATCCAATCGTGCTTTCGATCCAGCAGTGGAGATTCCTGAAGAAGTAATGCAAAAGAGTATTGAACGAGCTATACTATCACCGAATAGCAGTAACATGCAATTATGGGAATTTCATTGGATTAAAACAAAACCTGAATTGGAGAAATTCGTTCCACTCTGCTTGAACCAGCAAGCTGCAAAAACTGCAAAGCAGATGGTTGTTTTCGTTACAAGAAGAGATAAATGGCGGGAAAGAGCAGCTTGGAACTTGTCTAAAATAAAGGAAACGGTTGAAGGCGAACCCAATAAACTTCAAAAAGGAGGAATGGATTACTATGGCAAAGTGATGCCCTTGCTGTATTCAAATGATCCGTTTGGTTTCATGTCATTAGTTCGCAGATCGATTAGTTTTTTTATGGGTCTACGAAAACCGTTTTTCAGAACCGGTGGTATTGCCAACCAGCGAATTATGGTTCACAAATCATGTGCATTGGCGGCACAAACATTCATGTTGTCAATCGCTGCAGAAGGATTTCATTCATGTCCTATGGAAGGATTTGATGCAAAACGGGTGAGAAAAGCATTGAATTTGCCTCGCGGTGCAGAAATCAATATGATCATTTCGGTTGGAAAAGGAACAGAAGAAGGAGTTTGGGGACCACGTTTCAGAGTTCCGAATGAGGAAGTGATTTTTGAGCATTGAAAATATTTATAGAAAATACGATGTCATAAATAATTATAGATGACTTTTGCTAACCTCAAGATAGATTGAAGTCCTAAAGATGTAATCTTTTGTCTTTCAATTGAAAATATCTTAAAAATAGAAGAATACTAATGGTATGCCAACTATCTAACAGTTTTATAATTTAAAAAAATCATTTCTTGGCTAAAACATTTTTTGGCAATTCGAAATGTAGATGTATCCAAATGAAAAATGCTGGAACTCGCGTTATTTTAGTTAAACACAAAGATAAAATTCCTCAATCCCTTTATTTGTCGTAGCTTTGCAAAAAATTTAAAATATATTTATGACATTTGAAGAGCTGGGATTGAGGCGAGAGGTGCTGAAGTCGTTATCAGAATTGGGTTTTGAAGCACCGACCCCCATCCAGGAAAAAGCAATTCCATACCTGATGCAGGAGGATTGCGACTTTGTCGGCCTTGCACAGACAGGCACGGGAAAGACAGCGGCATTTGGTTTGCCGTTAATTAATAATATCAACACAAAAGCAAAACTTCCTCAAGGACTAATTATTTGCCCGACACGTGAACTTTGTTTGCAAATCACAAAAGATTTAGAGGTTTTCTCAAAGTATTTAGATTGCAACGTCGTTCCAGTTTATGGCGGAACTGACATTCGTCGTCAAATTACCGATGTCAAAAAAGGAGCTGCAATTATTGTAGCAACACCGGGACGTTTGGTTGACTTAATAAATCGAAAAGTAGTTGTGTTGAACGAAGTTCGCTACGTAATTCTGGACGAAGCGGATGAAATGTTGAACATGGGTTTCAAAGAAGATATTGACGCCGTATTAGACACTACGCCTATTGATAAAAACGTTTGGTTATTTTCTGCAACAATGCCGAATGAGGTGGCACGAATTGCAAAAACATATATGACAGATCCATTGGAAGTTTCTATTGGACACAAAAATCAGAGTAATGAAAACATTGATCACATATACTATCTTGTTAAAGAACGTGATCGTTACGAAGCAGTAAAACGCTTGATTGACTTCAATCCAAGTATTTACGGTTTGATTTTCTGTAGAACGAAAAACGAAACTGCAGCTGTTGCTGAAAAATTGGGAAAAGAAGGTTACAATGCGGAGCCCTTGCATGGCGATTTGACGCAAGCAATGCGCGATCGCGTAATGGCACGTTTCAGAACCAAAGAATTACAAATCTTGGTAGCAACTGATGTTGCCGCTCGCGGTTTGGACATTGACAACATAACACACGTAATCAATTACAATTTACCTGACGATATCGAAAACTACACGCATCGTAGTGGAAGAACTGCACGTGCCGGAAGAAAAGGTGAATCCTTGGTTTTGGTGAATATGAAGGAGTTGGTGAAAATCAAAGCCATTGAGCGTCAAATGCGAACGACTTTTACAGTTGGTTCCATTCCAAATGCGGAGGAAATTTGTGAGATTCAGTTGATGAAACTCATCAACAAAACAATCGAAACAGAAGTAAAAGAGGATGACATTGAGAAATTCATGCCTCAAATTCTTTCTTCGTTTGAATCATTATCGAAAGAAGAAGTAATTAAAAAGTTTGTATCAGCTGAATTTAACCGATTCATAGATTATTACGAACGCGCTGGAGATTTGAATGCGGCAGCAAGAAAAGACGATCGAGGTGAACGAAGAGGTGACAAAGGTTCTCGCGCAAGAGAAGAAGGAAAAACAAGATTCTTTGTGAATATCGGTCGTCGAGATGGCTTAAATCCAGGAGCCTTGTTACGCGTTGTATGCGATGCAACTGGTCTCAAATCGGACAAAGTCGGTCGTATTGACTTAATGACTTCATTCTCATTTTTTGAAGCGGATGAGGAATACACAGAACGTATTTTGAAAAACGTGAATGGCGCCAATTTCGAAGGTCACGAAGTTTCAATTGAAGTAACGACTGCAAAACAAAGTGGCGGCGGTGGCGGAAGATCCGAAGGAAACAGAGGTCGTGGACGTTTTGGTGGTGAATCCAAATCAGGGGGTGGTTTTTCTGGAAGAGGTAGAAGCTCATCAGGTGGCGGAAGAAGTTCTTCTGGTGGTGGTTTCAAAAGCGGTGGTTTTTCAGGCGGAAAATCAAGCTTTGGAGGTGACCGAAATCGTGGAGATCGCAAACCAACAGGAGGCGTAGATAGACGGAGAAGTGGAAGATAAATTGAAAGAAGAAATAATCAAGATTAAAACATGGAAATTAGAAATATAGCGATTATCGCACACGTTGACCACGGAAAAACGACATTGGTTGACAAAATGATTGAGGCGGGGAACTTTATTAACGAACGTGATCGTCCTACCGGCGAATTAATCATGGACAATAACGATTTGGAACGTGAACGTGGAATTACAATCGTATCTAAAAACGTATCCGTTACTTATAAAGGAACAAAAATTAATATCATAGATACTCCTGGTCACGCCGATTTCGGTGGCGAAGTTGAACGCGTATTGAACATGGCGGATGGTGTTTGTTTGTTGGTGGATGCTTTTGAAGGCCCGATGCCACAAACACGTTTTGTGCTTGGAAAAGCGCTATCCATGGGAATCAAACCTTTGTTGGTCATCAATAAAGTCGATAAAGAAAATTGTACCCCAGACGAAGTGCACGAGAAAGTATTCGATTTGATGTTTGAGTTGGATGCAAACGAGGAGCAATTGGATTTCCCAACTATTTATGGATCCGCGAAAAACGGCTGGATGTCAGAAGATTGGAAAAAACCTACCGATTCGATTTCACCTTTGCTGGATAAAATTTTGGATTACTTTCCACCACGAAAAATTGAAGAAGGAAACACCCAAATGCTTATTACTTCGTTGGATTTCTCTTCGTATGTCGGAAGAATTGCAATCGGAAGATTAACGCGAGGTGAAATCAATGAAAACCAACCTGTTATCATTTCAAAATCGGATGGAAAGCAAGAAAAACACCGAATCAAAGAAGTATTTGTCTTTGATGGAATTGAGCGAAAGAAAGTTAGTTCTGTTCAAGCAGGTGACATCTGTGCTATAACAGGAATTGAAGGATTTGAAATTGGAGATTCTATTTGTGATGCAGAAAATCCGGAGCCACTTCCAACGATTAAATTGGATGAGCCAACAATGAGTATGTTGTTTTCCATAAACGACTCACCATTTTTTGGCAAGGAAGGAAAGTTTGTAACATCTCGACATATTTTTGATCGTCTTCAAAAGGAATTGGAAAAAAATCTTGCAATGCGTGTTCATGAAACAGATAAAGCAGACAAATGGATGGTTTTCGGTCGCGGAGTTTTGCATTTATCCGTTTTGATTGAAACAATGCGCCGTGAGGGCTACGAGTTACAAGTTGGTCAACCTCAGGTAATTATCAAAGAAGTTGACGGAGTAAAATGTGAGCCAATCGAAGAATTAACAATCGATTTACCAGAAGAATTTAGTGGAACTGCTGTTGAGGCCGTAACAAAAAGAAAAGGTGAAATGAAAAACATGGTTCCAAAAGGAGAACGTATGATCATCACATTTGAAATCCCTTCTCGCGGAATCATCGGTTTAAGAAATTACCTACTTACTCAAACTGCAGGTGAGGCAATCATGAATCATCGTTTCTTGGAATACCAACCCTACAAAGGCGAAATTCCAGGTCGTCAAAATGGCTCATTGATTTCTTTGGAGCAAGGAACTTCTATTCCGTTCTCATTGAACAATTTACAAGACCGCGGAAAATTCTTTGTTGCACCAAATGAAGATATTTACGAAGGTCAAGTAATTGGCGAGAACTCAAGAGCTGGCGATCTTTGTGTGAATGTTACTAAAACGAAGAAGTTAACCAACATGCGTGCATCAGGATCAGATGATAAAGTGAGATTAGCTCCACCGAAAGTTTTCAGTTTGGAAGAATGTTTAGAATACATTCAGGAAGATGAATACGTGGAAATCACTCCAAAAAACTTGCGAATTCGTAAAATTCTTCTGAAAGAAACCGAAAGAAAAAGAGGTCATAAGATTGCGTGATCAATTTAACGCTCGAATGGTGTTGTAATAAAATTCCTAATTGATCGTTTTTAAGTTGTGAAAAATATCATTTTGGTCGGAATAATGTTCGCTTGCTTTTCATTTAAAGCGCAACGATCTACATTTTTATCCCGCTCAGAATTAGGTTTTCACGTTGGTCAAATGTATTATTTAGGAGACCTTAATCCTTCCAAACAATTTTATGAAAGTAATCTTGCCGGTGGACTCATGTATCGATTCAATTGGCAAACAAGAATGGCTTTGCGCTTCAATTTCACGGCAGGTAGCGTTGAAGCATATGACAAAGATTCTGATAAACCCCTCTTGGTCAATAGGAACCTGGATTTTCAATCTAAAATCAGGGAGTTCGCGGGTGGTATCGAATTTTATCATTCACCCTTTCAAATTGGAAACAAACGTTACTATGGCACTTTTTATTTTTTGACTCAAGTCGGTTTGTTTTACATGAATCCAACAACTACTTACAATGGTGAAACAGTCGAACTTAACAAACTCGGAACAGAAGGGCAAGGGAGCTCATTAAATAAAAAGCGTAAATACAACGACTTACAGCTTTGCGTTCCAATTGGTATTGGCGGAAAATTGTCATTAGGAAAATTTGCGACTTTCAACCTAGATATTGCCATTCGAAAGACTTTTACAGACTTTTTGGATGATGTTGGAAGTGACTCTTACCTCGATCCAGTATCATTGGCGACAGTTAATGGCTCAACGGCAGCTGCGTTATCAAATCGCAGCTTGGATGGAAATCGTTTTGGAAAACGAGGAAACTCAACAACTAAAGATTGGTATGTGTATTGCGGGGGAATGGTAACGATTAAATTGGGACAAGGAAAAGGCTGTCCTAGACCGCAATAAATTTCATTTCTATTTCATCTAACTAATTTGGAATCAGAGATCTTTTTTCAACTTATCTTTACATTATGAATTTCAACGCTCCACTTGCCGAACGCATGCGTCCAAACAATTTGGATGATTACATCGGTCAGCAGCATTTATTGGCAAAAGAAGCTTCATTGCGTCGAGCTTTGGATGCTGGGGTAATTCCTTCTATGATTTTTTGGGGACCTCCGGGAGTTGGTAAAACTACTTTAGCTCAATTAATTGCATCTCATTTAAATCGTCCGTTTCATACACTTTCCGCGATTTCATCAGGAGTAAAAGACGTTCGTGAAATTATTGCAAAAGTGGAAAATGGAGGCATGTTTCAACCAAAAGGAACGATATTATTCATTGATGAGATCCATCGTTTTTCGAAAGCGCAACAAGATTCATTGCTTGGTGCTGTTGAAAAAGGAATTGTGACATTAATTGGCGCGACAACCGAAAATCCTTCATTTGAAGTGATTTCGGCATTGCTTTCACGTTGCCAGGTATATAATTTAAAGGAGCACACTAAGGACGATTTGCTTTTACTCTTAAATCGAGCAATCGAACAAGATGCTTTTATAACTAAAAAGGAAATTGTTTTACAAGAAACGAATGCATTACTTTCTATTTCTGGCGGCGATGCACGAAAGTTATTAAACGTTTTTGAAATCATCATTGGCACGTTTCAAGGCCAGCAAAATATTGTTATAACAGATGAAGTCGTTCATCAAAATGCGCAACAAAGTTTGGCTCGATACGACAAAGATGGCGAGCAGCATTATGACATCATTTCAGCATTCATAAAATCGATTCGCGGAAGTGATCCGAATGCCGCAGTTTACTGGTTAGCACGAATGGTAGAAGGCGGTGAAGATCCTAAATTCATTGCGAGAAGACTAATTATTTCTGCCTCTGAAGACATAGGTCTTGCCAATCCAAATGCACTTCTAATGGCTAATTCCTGTTTTCAGGCAGTTGATAACGTTGGTTGGCCAGAAGCACGAATAATATTGGCTCAATGCACCATTTATCTTGCTTCATCGCCTAAAGGAAACGGCGCTTACATGGCAATTAACAGAGCGCAACAAGTAGTGCAGCAAACTGGCAATTTAGGCGTTCCTCTACCCCTGCGAAATGCTCCAACAGCGCTAATGAAAGAATTGGGGTACGGAAAAGGTTATTTATACAGCCATGATTTTCCGGGTAATTTCGCTGAACAAGAATTTTTACCGGAAGAAATTAGTGGAACTTCATTCTTCAAACCCGGAAGTAGCACTAAAGAACAAGAGATAGCCAAAGGAATTGATCAAATTTGGAAGGGGAAATACGCTTGATATGGCTCGAATCGGTTATTATTTGTTTGTTTACCCCTTATCGAAATTACCGCTTTCAATCTTGTATTTGTTAAGTAGTTTTTTTGCCTTTGTGTTGCTCCATATCATCCGTTACCGAAGAAAAGTAATTCTTCAAAACATTCGGAACTCATTTCCCCAATTATCAATAAATGAACAGCAAGTAATCGCATCTCAATTTTACAAGCACTTTGCGGATATACTGATCGAAGGAATCAAGAACCTAAGCATTACGAAAGAAGAACTGACAAAACGATTGCTAGTCAAAAACCCAGAGTTAATGCAAGAATTATTTGACGCAGGAAAAAATGTAATTCTTGTTTCGGGACATTATAATAATTGGGAATGGCTCATTAGCTCACAGAATTTCCTTTTCCCTCATCAAGCTTTTGGAATAGGTATGCCCATGACCAATAAATTCTGGGATCAAAAAGTAAATGCACAAAGACAGCGATTCGGAATGAAAGTCGTAAACGCTAAAAACTATAAAGCCGCTTTTGAAGCCTACAGAGAAAAACCATTTGCTATTTTAAATTTAAGTGATCAAGCGCCACCCGACGGAGACAAAAGCTATTGGACAACTTTCTTAAATCAACCCACTCCCGTGCTTTTTGGAACCGAATTTATGGCCAATGCATATGATTTTTCGGTTGTTTTTTTTAGTATTAGAAAATTGAAACGAGGGTACTATGAGATTGTGCTAAAACTAATTACAGACAACCCCAAGGAATTGAAATACGGAGAAATTACAGAGGCGCATACGAAACTGTTAGAACAAGAAATCATTCATAATCCTGCATTCTGGTTGTGGTCTCACAAACGTTGGAAACGCTCTATTCCTAAGAATTTAAATGAATTAAAAGCGGAGCAAATAAAACGATTTAACGATAGGTTTCGAGGATTTCATAGTGAAATGTGAAATTTTTATGTTTGAATAAAATAAATCGAAAAATCATTGGTTTTGTAATAAATTTGTACGAATGGGAAATCGCATAACTTTTATCGTAGCGTGTATTTTTTGTTTGAATCTTGGTTTAAGCCAGCAATTCCCAAATCCTGTTTCACTTTCTACCGGACAAGGTGTAATTGGATCATTAGATCCATTATGGCAGGTTTCTCCGTGGTTTACGAATAATCCACCTAACCCCATTGGATTGACATATTCGCCTGCTTTAATAAATAATAATTGTGCTCCTGGTTCTTGGGTAAATCCAGCTTCTCTTCCAGCACCTGTGAACAATGGAAATTGGATTACAGGAAATGATGCGTCGTGCTCGGAAAACACAAATTCCGGTTACCGATACTTCCGTTTAACATTAAATCTTCCTAGTGACTGTAACGGTCAGAGTATTGCAGGCATGAATAATTATACTCTATATTTGAGCGGCTATGTCGATAATTCAATAAGTGATGTATTTGTAAATGGAGTTTCCACTGGTATAAGTGGCGGGAATTTTTCTCCGGGTGGTCAATTAAATATTGTTTTAAATGGTCCTTGGGTAGCAGGAATTAATTATATTGATGTTTTGGTATACAATATACCTAACAATAGCACGAATCCCTATGGTTTGCTGCTAGTAGCTGATGGTTCATCTTCAGTACTTGTAGATTCAGATAATGATGGTGTTTCAGATCTCTATGACGAATGTGTCTGCGAACCAGGAAATTTAAATGATGGCTGTAGTGCTGCCTTGACAGGAGATTTGTCAATATGCTCAGGTGAAACTACAACTTTAACAATCGAAACATCAGGATCAGTTGTTTGGTCTACTGGGGCGACTACTAATTCAATAATCGTTTCTCCTTTGAATTATACATCATATCAAGCAACAGTTACTCAGCAAAATGGAAACAGCTCAACAGTTTCAGCAAATGTAACAGTTTTCCCAACCTACAACTATTCGATTGTTCAATCAATATGTAATGGTGAAACATACAATTTTAATGGGATAAACTACGATGATCCTGGATTATATTCGATTTTATTTCAAACTCAAAATGGTTGTGATTCGATCATTAATCTTGAAATCATTGTAAATGCCGTTTATTCGGATACAATTGAGGCTTCCATTTGTAGTGGTTCAAATTACTTTTTTGAAGGTCAAAATTATTCACAAGCAGGCGTTTTTTCTGTTACAAATCAAAGTCAATGGGGTTGTGATAGTTCAAAAACTTTAGTATTAAATGTCAACCCAACTTTTGAGCAAAATAATCAAGTAACCTCCTGTGACTCTTATTTATGGAACCTTTCCGGACAAACTTATACTTCTTCGGGGATTTATCCTTATCAATTAATCACATCAGATGGTTGCGACAGTATTGTAAATTTAGATTTAACCATCATCAATACGCCAAATCCCCCGGTGCTTTCAATAAACTCACCGAAATGTCCAGGTGATTTTTTTCTACTCAACGCCACTCCGTCAAACTATCCAATTTCTTGGCTTGGACCTTTGAATTTCTCATCATCTAGTTTTGAAAACACATTTCCTTCAACTTTATCTAATCAAGGGATCTATTCAGCTTCATTAAATAATAATGGCTGTGAAACCGAAGTAGTTGAAATTTTAGCACAGATTCAATTTATCAATGATTTAGAAGACATTGAAATGCCTAATATCCTAACACCAAATGCAGATGGTGTAAATGATGAATGGGACTTATCCTCTTATGCTGAGAGTTGCTCCAATTTTACATTGAAAATTTTTAATAGATGGGGTATTGAAGTTTTCAATACAAATTATAATGGTTCATTTTTTAGAGGAAAAGATGAACAAGATAACGAATTAACAGATGGTATTTATTTTTATAGTTTAACCTTAGAAAATGATGAGAAAAATGGTTTTTTTCATATCATCAGGTAATTAGGGTCTGCTGATCATTTTAATCGCAGTGAAGGTATAAAGTCAGGAAGCATTATCCCGATGACTTTTTCGGAAATAGTAGCGATTCATGAGGTAAAATTCTAAATCAAAAGGTTCGATTTTAACTGAGTTATTGCCGTCGGTGAATTCAGCAAGTTCTTAACTAATTCTAAAGGATTTACACATCCCAGTTAATAGCTAAATTTTTAATTTCTAAACTCAACTTTCTTTCCTTTAATTGCTTTTTGAATTCTGAAGCCATCTTACTTTCTGGGTATTGCAAACGATGATTCATAGCTAATTTGATTTCATTGACATTCTTAGCGATTACCAAGGTATCAGCGGTTAAATATGTCGCCATAAATTTTTCCCAAACAAACTTAATCGCTTGGTTATTCGGATGCACCAAATCTTCTTTGAAAAATCGATAATCACGCAAAATATCAATTACCAACTCATAGGCGTGAAAATACGAAATCGAATCACCTGACTGAAGTTGCTGTATAGCCAATATCAAGATTGATTTACTCAAATTGTTTTCATGCAATCCATCTTTTATGTGTCGCACGGGACTGACCGTAAAACAAATTTGAATTTCGGGATTTATTTTAATAATTTCTGAAATAACTTGCTTCCAAACAGAGGCAATTTCATCAATTTCAGTCAATTTCTTGGTGAAATTTTGACTAGGCTGTTTGTGACAGTTACCTACTATTTTATTTGTCTCTTTTAAATGATATCCAAATGAAGTGCCGAAGGTGATGAATAAATGAGTGGCGATCTTGAGATCCTTTTTCAAATTCGTTCGAAGCGATAAAACTTTCTGTGTTAATTCAGCGTCGTTCATTCCATATACTTTTCCTGAACAACTGTAATCAAGATAAACGTCATCGTTTTGCACAAAATTCATTTTCTCATTGTCATGCAAGGCAAATAATAAATTCTGAGCTATCGCCAAAGGGTGAAAAAGTGTGCCAAACGGATTTGAAACTACATCAAATCCATGTTGCTTTGCCAATATGCTCATTTCATCAGAGAAACAACTTCCTAGAAAAATAATTTTGTCTCCAAAACTAATTTTTTGTTTTGATTCAACAATATTAATGTTCAGTTGAAAATCCACGAAAGTTAGTTTAGCATCAAGTTTTTCGCGTTTGACAAAGCTGCATCAGAAATTTGTTCACCACTCAATAATCGAGCAATTTCTAAAACTCGCTCATCCTCATTGATGGAATAAACGCGCGTTTTCATCTCCTGATTTTCGATTTTTTTAGCAACCACTAAATGATTTTCGGCTTTTGCAGCAACTTGCGGTAAATGAGAAATTGCAATCAATTGTACCTTCTCCCCCATTTGATTCAATAGATGTCCAATTTTTTGAGCCACATCGCCGGAAACACCAGTATCAATTTCATCAAATAAAATTGTTGGTAAATCTCGCTTTTCAGAAACCATCTTTTGCAAAGCTAACATCACTCTAGACAGCTCACCCCCACTCGCTGCTTTTTCCACTGGAACGGGATTCATTCCTTTGTTAGCTGAAAAAAGAAATGAAATTTCCGAATTGCCATTGAAATTTATTTCTTTCCCCTGATTCAATTCGAATTTCAAATCGGTATCCGGTAATTTAAGCGAACATAAAATTTGTTTCAACTGATTTTCAATGGAAGGCGCAGCCAAAATTCGTTTTTCGTGGAGTTCATTTGCATATTCATTCATGAAATCTGCCTTTATTTTCAACTCTTTACTTAAGTTATCACACTGCGCTTCAAGTGACTCTAAACCTGTAACTTTACTTTCAAGTTCCTCTTTAAAGGCTCGTAATTGAACTTGATTGGTTAAACGATGTTTGCTCAATACGCGATTATATGCATCCAACTTTTCAGTAAGTTCTTGAGAATTCAAACCTGAAAATTCTAGATCATCCAACGCCTTACTTGCATCAGAAGACAGTTCTTTCAATTCAATTAACAACGAGTTCAACCGTTCCGAAAAGGCGGCAACATTAGAATCCGTTGAAGCGAATTTATCAAAATTCGATTTTGAAGTCTTCAATGTTGAATAAAGTCCTTGTGTATCAAAAATTTCTATAATGGTATGATATAAGGATTTAAGTGTTTCAGCATTTTCAATTCGATTTAGTTCAACCTCTAAATTAGAATAATCGGTTTTATCCAATTTTAAATCGAACAATTCATTCAAAACAAACTGATTGTAGTCTTGGGTTGCTCGAGATGAACTTAATTGGGTTTCTAATGAATGAAGCTTTTTATTTAAATGTTGAAAATCACCAAAAAGATTAGTCATTTCATTACGTTCAGTCTCTAATCCTGCAAGAATATCCAATAGTTCCAATTGATAACTTTTGGATTTTAATTCCAGTGTATTATACTGTGAATGAATCTGAATGAGTTGAGAACACAAAATTTTAAGTACATTTAGTTGAACAGGTGTATCATTAATAAACGCTCGAGATTTTCCTTCCTTTAAAATTTCACGACGAACAATCAATACATCGTCAAAATCCAAATCATTTTCCTCAAAAAATGAATTAAATCGAATTGAAATTTGAAAAGTTGCCTCGACAATCGATTTATTTGACTTATTGCCAATCACATTGAAATCCGCACGTTCACCCAAAATTAGATTCAATGCATTTAATAGTATGGATTTACCAGAACCTGTTTCCCCCGTAATAACTGTAAATCCGGTATTAAAATCAATTTTCGCTTCTTCAATCAATGCAAAATTCAGAATATGAAGTCGCTTTAGCATGTTAATTGAGAATTTCTTGGTATCTGGATGCGTTTCCCGAATCTAATTTCTTCAAGAGGTTCACAAAATCAGTCTTTTCTTTTACTTCCGAATCGGATAGAATATTTTTAAGCTCGACAGTCTTAGCATTCAAGAAATTTAGAATGTTAACTGTATTTGGTCTAACTTGAACAACCGGTGTTAATTTACTCAAAGCCGCAAAGAGTTCTTTTTTAGCTTCAACTTTATTGTCATAGAGCCTATCGATTCCTTTTCGATGATACACGTAATTACATTCTCTTAACGGATCAAAAACGGGTTGTAAAATATTATCTATCAGCCAAAATCTATTTCTCTTTCCTGATTCACTTGCCTTCCATCCTGGAGCACCCGAGGATTGTGCATTTGAAACAATTTGTTGCGCTTCATTAAAGTAAGGCGTGCCTCCTTTTAACGAAAAAGAATCGTAATCCATCCCAATGATAAAGTAGGCATAAAATGCAAGAATTGATGATAAATTGTCTCTGTATTGATTTTGAGCATAGGTTAAAACCGTATTTCGAGAAAAAGAGATTGCCAAATTATCATCTTGAAAATTAAAAATTACAGTATTGTAATTTGAATTGAAAGACGGCCTTGTAGATTGTACTTGAATAAATCCTGTATAGTTTCCTGAACTAGGGTTGGTTTTAATCTGAATTTGAATATTGCAATTAATTCGTTCTTCAGTTTTAAAAGCATCCTTGGTCCATTGGGTATTATTCATTAAATCGTAAATACTCTGCTTCATTTGCTTGATTATTTCTAACTCTGTGGAATTTAATTCAAGCTTAACGTCAGCTTCAACACTTACTTGACAGTTCAATTCTTGTGAAATCGAATACGTGGAAAAAGACAAAACTAAGAATATCAATATGGATTTAATCATAATTATTGGTATTTTTCAATAGCTTTCAAAATATCATTTGCCACCTCTTTTTTCGATTTCACCTCAAAGTCTGACTGATTTTTATGTTTATCTAAGATAGTAATTTTGTTGGTATCTTTCCTAAATCCTGCCTCATTATTTTCAAGGGAATTCAATACAATCATATCCAAGTTTTTGCGCTGCAATTTAGATAACGCATTTTCAATTGAATTATTTGTCTCTAAAGCAAAACCAACAATTATTTGATGGTCTAATCGATTTTCTGATGCCCAAAGCAGAATGTCAGGATTCTTTACTAACTCTATAACTAGACATTCATCTGTTTTTTTTATCTTTTGATGAGCCTGCGTTTTTGGTTTGTAGTCAGCCACTGCAGCAGCGAAAATTCCAATTTCACACTTGTTCCAATTCTGCTGAACCTCACGTTGCATATCTGAGGCAGTATTGATATAAATTAAATTCAGATTTGGATGAGCCAAATTTAAATTTGTTGGTCCCGAAACCAAGGTAACTTCATGCCCATTGGACAAACATGCTTTCGCCAACTCAAACCCCATTTTTCCACTTGAATGATTACCAATAAATCTCACCGGATCAATAGATTCATAGGTGGGTCCAGCAGTTATCAAAAAGTGTTTCTTCGGAAAAGAACCGACATATTCTATTTTTTCACGTATGAAATCCAAAATTTTATCAGGCTCTTCCATTCTTCCCTGCCCCTCCAAGCCACTTGCCAATTCACCGGAAGTCGCCGGAATTACCAAAACACCATCTTCAATTAATTGCTTCAAATTTCGTTTGAAAGTTGGATGCTGATACATATCCAAATCCATTGCTGGTGCAACAATCGTTTTCGACTTCATAGATAGATAAACAGCTAATAGCAAGTTATCACAAGTGCCATTAGCCATTTTTGAAATAGAATTAGCCGTTGCCGGAGCAATTAAAAAAAAATCTGCCCATAATGCTAATTCAACATGATTAACCCACTCCCCTGTTTTCTTGTTCCAAAAATCGATTGAGACAGGATTTTGAGACAAAGTTGACACCACAAGGGGACTTATAAAATCACAAGAGGCAGGAGTCATTATACATTTGACTTCTGCCCCTTCTTTTTTCAAAAATCTGATTAGGTAAGCAATTTTGTACGCTGCAATACCTCCTGTTATTCCAAGAAGGATGCGCTTTCCAAACATTACTTATCTTCTGGTTTTCTCATGTAGATTTTATCGTCGAGCAATTCCTGCGTTGCAATAGCTGTAGCCTTCGGCATTTTCTCATAATGTTTCGAAATTTCTATTTGCTCGCGATTTTCAAAAATTTCTTCCAAATTATCTGTTGAAGTGGCAAATTCTTGAAGTTTTTGAGTTAATTCCTCCTTTGTTTCAGCACTAATTTGATTTGCTCTTTTTGAAATGGCAACCAATGATTGGTAGATGTTTCCTGTTTTTTCTTCAATACGAATTGTATCTCGTGTTACAGTTGTTTTTTCTCCGGTTGTGTTTTTAATGCTCATATTAATATTTTTATTCCTTTGATTGTTTCAATTTTGACTCAATCGCTTTAACATCTTTCAAATAACTTGAATTCGTATAAAGGATTGCAAAGTTAGTGATTCTTTCCCAAGTTTTTTCTATTCGTTCTACTTTTTTTGTATCAATACTATTTATTGAAAGCAAATAAGAATTTTTAACAATCAAATAATATACTTCTTCAACAAATTTAGACTTCGAGTAATTCTCAATGAATATCTCTCCTGCCGTAACCGCAGCGCGGTAATTTTCAGTTTTATCGTATAACTTAACATGCTCGTATTCTTTCAATTCGATTTTGAAACGCAATCGATCAATAACGCGATTACAAGAATCTACAAGAGTAGAATTCGGATAACGATCAATAAACTGTTGAACCGTATTAATGGCACCTTCTGTTTCAGTTTGATCAAGAGAAAAATCCGGGGAATTTTTAACGCTTGATAAAGCCATTAAGAAATAGGCTTCCTCATTTTTAGGGCTGTATGGGTAACGCTGAATATATTGACCAAAATAGTAACTTGACATGTAGAAATCCTCGATTTCATAATAACTCTTTGCCATTCGATAATAGGCTAATTCGCCTTCACCAGTTTTTGGTGCATGTTGATAAATTTGTTCATACAAAACAATACATCGAACAAAATCTTTTTCCTCAAAGAGTTTGTTAGCCATTTCGAATTTTTGCTGGTAGTCGTCACCTTTAACAACCTTATTGTAGCCCGAGCAACTGAATAGACAGATGATGATTGAAAGAACTAAAATTTGTTTTCTCATTTTATTTAACACGTAAACTTTTACCTGGGATTAATATTGAACTGGGTTTAATACCATTTAGTTGACACAACTTCGAAACTGTAATGTTATTTCGATCAGCAATTTCAGTTAACGTATCTCCTGATTTTATTCTATAATACTTTGTTTGAGGTTTTATTACAGAAGGTGGTTTAATTGGAGTCTCCTCTTCCGGCTTTACAGAAGCATAATTATCATCATGAATCGTTGAAGGCTTGGCTCCTGCTTTAAATAGTCCTTTGTGAACAAACAAATTTTCACTTTTTACATCTTTTTTTTCGAAATTGATTATCTCCTCGGGATTCAAAGGCGCATCGTAAAATCGAATCTCAAAATGCAAATGAGAACCAAATGAATGCCCCGTATTTCCACCTAATCCGATAGGTTCTCCAGCTTTCACATCTTGATCAGGAGACACAAGCAACTTGCTTAAATGCGCATAAAACGTTTCGAGCCCATTGTAATGGCGAATGACTACCAGGTTTCCAAAGCCGCCATCATTGTATTTAGAGTAACGAACTTTTCCAGAAAATGAAGCAAAAACTGTATCACCTGTCTCTAAATCAAGATCTATTCCATTGTGATTTCTACCACTTCTGAATCCGTATCTTGAAGTCACAATTCCAGAAACGGGCATTACAAAATCAGGATGATTCTCATCGGTTACACACAACCAAACGGTGTCCTTCAATTTCGAAAGATCATTCTTTGAGGAAAAACAGACATCATTATTCCAGTGGTTGCTAAATACCGTATTTTGTTCTTCGGTCATAATTTTATGCAACCGCATATTCATAATTCCATTGAAGGTGTTTTTTTTATAATATGACCACGTTTTATTAGAAAATAATACTATTGGGCCCAGCGCCGTTTCAACGGTATCCAATGCTTTCTGTGCATTTACAAATTGCAAATGAAATAAAATCAAAAGAAGGCAAACGAATATCTTGTAGAACAAATCCCTAATTTAGGATTCAAATATAGTCATATTGAATTAAATGGCTCGAACTTCGATGATTTCAATATTGTACAAGACTTTTTCATTCGGTTTAATTAAATCAGCATAACCCCTTGTTCCATAGGCTTTTTCGCTGTCCAATACTACAATATAACGCTCCCCTTTTTTTGCGTTTTTTAATAGCTTCTTCAAACCCGGAACGATTGTATTTTGCCCCGGAACATAACGCAAAGGAAAATTAGACTTGTAAGAGTTCATTACAGAAGATTTCGATTCTGTAGATAAAATCGCATGAAAAGAAATTTCCTTTTCAGGATCAGTTATCGTTTTTCCTTCCCCGTCTTTCCATTTCCAAGAAACAATGCCATTTTCATTAACACCTGGGTAAACTCTAGCCAATACTTTAACAAAAAGCCAATTTGAACTATTTGGTGGAACGATTCCTTTGATTCCTTTTTCACCCATTGCTAATGCAGCGGGTATTTCAATTTTAGCAAAATCACCCACCGCTAACTGTTGTAAACCGATGTCCCAGCCAGGGGTTTGCATATTATATCCGACAACAAAAGGAATGCATGGATAATTTAAACGGTTGTTCCCATCAACAATTTTTCCATCTGGCAGCGCCAAACGATATTCGATTAGAACCATTTCACCTTTTTTGATTTTTGCTCCGTTTGATTTTTTAAACCATTTAATGAAAATGCCATTTTCGAGTAGTTTGGTATTTTCAATTTTACCTTTTTCAAAAGTTTTTAGGTTCTTTTTAGCCTGATCAAATTCAGATAACGAATCATTTTCAACCGATTTCGGTTTTTTCGTTTCAACTCTGGATTTTTTAAGTTGTGATTTTGGTTTCTTATCATTGGAACATGAAAAAGAAAATAAAACCAATAAAGCGAATAATCGTATTTTCATTTGAGTTCAACTAATTCTAAATCAATATATAAGATGGATTGAGGCGGGATTTTATCTCGATCTCCCAACAAGCCATGAGCCAAGTGACTCGGTAAAATTAATTTGGCATGCTCTCCTTTTTTCATAAATCGTAAAGCTTCATGCACACCTGATTCCTTATCACTATGCTCCAAAACAAAGTTTTCAGTTTCACCTTTTGGAGTCTCATGACAAACCGTTCCATTTAAAAGTTCAATTTTTAATCTCGCATATACAGTTTGACCTGATTTTGCAAAGGAATCATTATTTCCTTTTTTATAAATCATGTAACGAAGACCCGAATTGGTTAGATTCATTTTAAGTGATTTGTTGTGCTCTAGAAATAAACGAATTTGTAATTGTTCACGCTCGTTAATTTCTCGATTGAAGTCAACCGAATGATTCTCGCTCCAAGAGCTTTTTGGCTTTTCTTGATCCAGTTTTTCAGGTCGACAAGAATCAATTAAAATAATCAGCAGAAAAAATGGCAATAATCTGTTCATTGAAATAATTCTTCTACTAACGAACGAAATTGACTCATGGTTACATTTAAATTACTGGAAGTTTGACCGCCTGCTGCGTATTTATGTCCACCACCGGAAAAGTATTTTGCAGCAAATTCATTCACATAATACTTTCCTTTTGAACGAAAAGAAATTTTAACCCCATCATTTTCCTCCTTGAAAAATGCGGCAACAGAAATTCCTTCGATTGATAAAATGACATTAACTAACCCCTCTGTATCGCCTTTTTGAAAATGAAACCGATCTAACTCTTCTTTAGAAAGGGAAATAACTCCTAGTGGTAAATCTGGATGTAATTCAAGTTTTTCAGAAATTGCGAAGCCACGTAGTTGCAATCGATCGATTGTATTAACATCGTAAATCGCTTCATGAATTTCATGATGTTTAACTCCAATTTCAAGCAAATGAGCTAAAATCAAATGGGTATTTTTGTCTACTGACGGAAAACGAAACGAGCCTGTATCCGTCATAATTCCTAAATATATTCCTTTTCCGATTTCAACATCCAAATGCTCCAATAAATTCATTTCTTGAATAACCTGATAAATCAATTGAGCAGTAGAACAAACTTCAGTTCTCGAAATCGTAATATCGCAAAAAGTTTCAGGATTCGGATGGTGGTCAATCATGATTTTCTGAGATGCAAATCCTCTAACAAAAGGCTCCATTTTTGAACCAACACGATCGGCACTATTGTAATCTAGACAAAAAAGAATATTGGATTCGTTCGGATTGATTGAAAATTCCGAATCAAAAACCTGAAAAATAACATCCTTCAAAAAGGGCAACAAAAACGCTGGGGGTGCATCGGGCAATACCAGAATCGGCAATTTACCTAATTTTTGTAAAAATAAATACCAGGCTACGGAACTTCCAATGGCATCACCATCAGGACCTTTGTGCGTTGTAATAACTGGATTTCGACAATCAAGAATCGCCTTTTGTAAAGATTCAATCATGCCGTAAAGTTACTTATTCTTTCTTTTGCATGTGCTCATCTTCTTCCGGATCAGGAGGGAAAAGTTTTGGCAAATCAGCCTTTCCTTGCAAACGATCAAGCATATCTTCCATTTGGGATATTGAAATTCGTTTTGCAATTATTTTTTTGTCTTTGTCTAATATATAAACTTGAGGCGTTGAAAAAATATCATAAGTTGTCTGATAATTCAGTGATTCAAGCGTAGTTGGTTTTCCTTTTTCGCCAGGATACATTGGCACATATTTCTCAGCTTCCTTTTTTGCGGCTTCATAAAGTTTATCAGTGACAGCCACATTAATAAAACTCATATTATTTTCACGAATGAATTTTTTCCAATTATCAAAATCTTTTCCTATTGCTTTTCCAACTGAAAAAATTTCTATGTTACGATCTTTGAATTTCTTTTCATAAAGAGTCTGCAATTTTGGAGTTGTCTTTTTACAATGTCCACATTCTGGGTCCCAGAAATAAAGAACTGTATATTCTGAATTGAGCGAATAAAAATCTTGCCATTTGGTATCAGAGGTATCTCTCAAAATTAGATTTGGAGGTCGTACACCCATAACCAAATTGAGTTTATTTTTTAGATTTTCACACAGTTCTTCAAACTTATCTTCTTTTACCCAAAAAGCTGGGGATTTACCTTCCGCATTTTTTGTGCAGAAATAACGATCTAACATGTAGAGGTAAACCTTGTCCATCCCCATAATTTCACTCTTACCATAAGTAGATGCAATCCAACCAACCACGTACTCAAACATACTTGACTTTGGATTCAATCGATCACAAAAATTAAAAGCATGATAAATAACTGTATCCCAGTGTTGTAGCATCATATTTTTGCTAAAATAGAATTCTAATTTATTGTGGAATACTGGATTGTTTACCAAAGCATCATCTGTAAAATCAACATTATCCCAATAATGCGCTCGGTAATATTTAAATTTAAAATCTTTATCAATGATGCTGTCGTTCTTATCTCTTGGTGGCTCGGGAATTTCAACCTCCATGGACATTTTTACGATTTTGGAAACTAATTTTCCTTTATTTTGCTCCACAAGATTTTTTTGATAGGCTTCAACCTCTTTATTTATGGCATCAATTTTATCTGAAAGTGTTTTAAATTCAGCATCCTCCTTCTTTAACTTGTTTCTTTGCTCTCCCAATTTATAAGCTTCCGCTTTACGATTAGAAATAAAATTCACATACGGAACGAAAACTTTGTTTTCATCTGATTTTTTCACTTTCATGTTTGCCATGAACTCTGGCCCGGAAGTTTCTAATTGAATATCTTCGTTGTTGTAAATAAATTCGAAGTAGCGCTGCCCTGGAAGAAAAAGACCAACAATCCCTGGCTTTTGTTTTTTACCTTCAAAAACAACCTCCCCATTCTTCATTTCAGCTGTATCGGCATAATAAAGCTTACCACCGTAATACTTGATTAGATTAACCGTCGTATCTTTTTGACCGTTAACTTTAATTCGGATCTTTTGAGCTGATAGATTAAATCCGATCAAAACCATTAATGCGAAAAATAACTTATTCATCTGTTTCATTTTCTTAATTGATTTATTTGACTGTTAAATTAATTTGAAGTTGTTTCAAGTTAAATATTCATTTCCGATTTTAACAAAACTTTAACCTTATCGATTAAATAAATTATACACTTCTCTTTTTGCAGTTCTAAAACTTATGACAGCAAAAATAAGGAAAGTAAGTAAAATTGAGAATATAGCGAATGGAGAAATTGTATTGCTTAAATAAATCCCTCCTGTGAGGAACGTTTGATCCACAAAAAACTTAAGAAAAATAAAAAGAATAAACCCCGTGATAAGCGCGAAAAAGAAAACTGAAATGAAATAACGAAAGAACGTCCCAACAATCGTTTTTGGATCCATACCAAGTCTCAAAAGTGTTCTTACTTCGTATTTATTATGAGAGAGCAATAACTGCATATATTGAATGAGCAAAAGACAAGAGGCAAAAACAGCAATGATTGAGATGACCAAAATAACTGCAAATAAAGTTCCAACAATGCTTTTTAATCTACTTACCACAACTTGGGAATTCTTGGATTCCAAACCATGATCATTCATGAATTTCTCCAATTTCCCAAACTGTCCTTCTTTTCCTGCAACCATAATTTGAGTAATTTTTCCGGGATCTCCCTGAGCAAATTTCTTTGTTGCATAATCCATAAAATTTTCAGGAACCAATATAGAAGCGATTTCATTTGTAAAACCAATAATTCTGGTATCAACCCATTCTTCTTTTTGACCATCTGAAATACGCAAACGAAACTTTAATTTCATGGCGAGTTCATCGGATACTTGAGGAATTCCGCTTGCATTCATGAAGGTATTGAGCATAACCAAAAAATCACGAGGCATAATCATAGGAACGAACCTCTCCCCTTCCTTCCAATGCCATTTATCTGATTTTACATCCAAAAAATCCTTACTAACTGCCTGAATGAATACATCCGACTTAAAAGTTGGAACATAGGG
>JBIIVA010000019.1:0-22313 GCA_044339705.1 Crocinitomicaceae bacterium | reverse complement strand
AAAAAAAATGTTCTCACCAATTAAGATTAACACCTAAATAAACGCATGAAACTTCCATGCTTGAAGGTGATTGATACCATTTTTATTTGGAAATTTAAGGTCATCTAACGAAACGATTATTTTTTCGTAATGATCCGGAATCGCCTCTAGTGCAGTATATTCACGCAAAATTGTTATTTCGTCATTAAGGTTGTAGGTGCATTGAACATAAATGCAACGATCAGCTTTTTTTGCAACAAAATCAACTTCTTTGTTAGGTAAAACACCAACATATACTTGATATCCAGCTCGTTTCAAATCTAAGAAGATCAGATTCTCCAAAAGACAGCCCGTTCCATGAGCAAATCCGCTAAATAAAAAGTTTTTGTAGGCTAAATCATTGCAATAATATTTAACATTACCTGAAATCGTTTCTTTTCCTCGAATATCATAACGTTCTGCTTTATGAATCAGAAACGTATCTTCGATATAGCCCAAATAGGTCGCAATTGTATCATACGTTGTTTTTCTTCCTTTACTTTTAAAATAATTGGTAATGTTATTCAATGACATCAAATTTGAAGCAGTATTTACTACATAGACAAACAAATCTTCCAATAATTTCGGTTCTTTTATGGCGTGTCGCTGGATAACATCCCTTAGTAAAACGGTATCTCGAACTGCTGAAACGTAGTGTTGTTTTGTTTCTTCGTTGGGTAGCGAAAAAAGTTCCGGTAAACCTCCACTTTGTAAATAGGTAAGATAGGATTCTTTCTGGTTGTTTAATTCTTTTATTCCCAAGTATTCGGTGTAACTGAAAGGAAAAATTTCAAAATTGATATATCTACCGGAAAGCAGTGTGGCTAGTTCTCCAGAAAGCATTTTTGAATTAGAACCACTTATGAAAATCTCATAACTCTCTGCAAAATTCTGTGCATATGAGTTAATTAATCGCTCCCATTGTTGAATGTTTTGAACTTCATCGATGAAGAGGTAAACCTTTCCCGAAGGCTTTAGATTTTTTTGATAAAGCTTGATTAGTTGGTCTAAATCTTTATAATCTTTAATTTCATCAAACTCAATGAATTCTTTGTTGATAAAGAAAATGTTTTTAGCCGGAACGCCATTTTGAATGAAGTTATAAGCTATTTGTCGGAGTAAATAACTTTTACCGGTTCGCCTTTGACCAACCAATACTTTTACTAACGAATTATTACAAAACTGGAAAATTTTGTCCAGATACCCTTGTCTCAAATACCCAAGTTTTGGCACATGTTTATCCCAAAAATTATATTTTTGAAATCGCGAATAAAATTCTTCCATAGAATAAAATAAGAATCAAATATAGATAATTTTCTTCTACAGACGAAAAAAATAATTTTTTCATGAGTTTAAATGTTGAAGTTATTACTTCAATTTAGACCTTCTTTTTTAACAATTAGTAAAACTTGTACATTTTGCAAGTTTTAATGATTTATAGTTCAATGATTATAATTTTTGGTCTAGCGTTTTGTATATGACACCAAAAAAGCCCCACTCGCCGAAACGAATTGAGGCTTTTGCAGCGGGGTGTTTAAACAAATTACTGCTTAACTAATTTTAATGCACCTGAAAATCCAATACCCAAATCAATGCTGACCAGCGTTGTTTTCAATTTTAATGCTGTAGCCTGCCATGGCTGCGAAGTTTCCATTATCAATGGTGATATGATCACTTGCAGGGTTTGGATAAATTAAAATCGTATTTTCATTATTTGGTGCTGGCAAACTCAAGGTAGTATTGATGATAAGTGTATCCGTTACGTTAGTTAAAAGCGTATCGTAAACGGTTACGTTTGTAATGCACGTATCGGCAATTTGAATGATTGCAACGTTGGAAGTGTCTCCACATGCCAAAACTCGGCAATAAAGCTTTTTAATCAAAATGAAATTCGAACGCATTGGGATGATGAAAATGAGTGTTGGTATTTTTCTGTAGTGGATGTGATTTCTGTATTAACGGAAAGTGAAAATCCTCAGATTTACTGGAGAGTACTGAAAAAGAGGCTCCTAGATGAAGGAAATGAAACCGTTACAAATTGTAACGCTTTGAAAATGCTAGCCAAGGATGGTAAGATGAGAATGACAGATGTTGCCAATACAGAACAACTTTTTCGCTTAATTCAAAGCATTCCTTCACCAAAAGCGGAACCGTTTAAATTGTGGTTTGCTAAAGTTGGCCGTGAACGAATCGATGAAATTGAAGATCCAGAAATTGGCTTTGATCGATTGATGGAAACCTATTTGAAAAAAGGTTATTCGAAGGAATGGATTAATCAACGTCTCAAAACCATTGAAGTTAGAAAAGAATTAACAGATCAATGGGAAAAACGTGGGGTCAAAAAAGGTTTGGAATTTGCAATATTAACGGATGAAATAACAAAAGCTTGGAGCGGGTTGACAACCAAAGAATACAAGAATTTAAAGCATCTAAAAAAAGATAATCTTCGCGATCACATGTCCAACTTAGAGCTTGTTATGACCATGTTATCTGAAGCAACAACTACGGAAATTTCAAAGGAAAAAAAGCCTAAAACGCTCAATGAAAATAAAATTATTGCAAATCAAGGTGGCACAATTGCTGGAAATGCAAGAAAAGAAATAGAAGAAAAAATAGGTAAGAAAATAGTTTCAGGTAATAACTCTAAAAAATTGAAATGATAAATTTTAAAAGAAAAATCACACTTAATTATTTGTCCACTTTTTTATGAATTTCTGAACACGATATGAATTTATGTTCACTTTATTTATCCGTAAGAGTTGATTGAAATTCTTATCAAAAATAAGCCGTATATCCGAAATGAATTTTCCCGGAACGGAAATCGAGGTTGTTGTTCAATTGTTTTCCTAAAGCATAAGAAATGGTGAAGATCCCCAGTTTTGTTCCGAATGAGAATCCAGCTCCTATTCCAAATGGATGATCTTTGAGGTAGTTCAAAGCGTTGTTTTCATAAAAAGCTTGATCGTAAAATAAGAATGCGTTTGAATTTCGATCCACGATGAACCGATATTCTAAGGTTGTAATCAATTTAGTGGAAGCGAACAATTCTTCTTCATTAAAACCACGGAATGAATTGATTCCTCCGAAGCGATACAATTCATTTTGAAAAATTTCAGGTGCGTAATACGATTCAAAATTGGCTGCAAGCTTCAGCACATTCCGGCCATAAAGCTGAATATAAAGCTGATACTGCAAATTGAAGCGACCCATTAAACTATTTTTTACCGAATCGAGAATCGTTTTTCTTGATCCTACAGCTGCTTCCACAAGAAATGAACTTCCTTTCATTGGATTCGGGATGTAATCCAATTTTCGACGGAAAAATGAAAGTCCGTAGGAATTCGAGCGAACTTTGGAAAGTTTAGAGAAAATTGAATTCGAAGCGCCATACAATAAATCCGAAGAAGATAATTGATAGAACGCTTTCAGTAAACTTCCATTCGCCAATTGATATTGAATTCCAAGATTGGTTCTAACATCCAAAAAACTGGAATCGCGTTTGAATAGATTAAATCGAGCGTCAATTCCAAAAGGTGTTTGAAATAGATAAGGATAAATTAATTTGAGATTCAGCGCTTGCGTTTGCGGTTGGATACTTCTCCAGTTTAAATCGATATTTTCTCCTTTGTTAAAGGCATTAAGCAGTTTGACTTGAATGTCTCCAGTAAGTCCAACGCGTTGTGTAATTGGATTGGGTTGTAAACCAACGGCTCCTTGCACGGAACTTACTTTTTGTGATTCCAAGTAAACGAAAAGTTCAACGCCTTCCTCAGTAAAGAGAATTTCTGAGGCTTTCGCTTTTTTGAAATAGATAGTTTGTTCGAGCCGTTTATCAACTAAATTGAGAATTTCTTCACTGAATGGTTCATCGATAATTACTCCTGTAATCGTTTGCAATGAACGAATTGAAATATCAACGTTTCCTTTTAGGTTGATAGTGGTCCAACGAAAAAGTTTACCTGTGTTTATTTCCAACACACAAATCAGTTGATTGTCATTCAATTCCGCATTTAGAAAGCCGACTTCTGTAAAAGGAAATCCATTATTTAGGTAATAATTTAAAATCTTACTTAACAGTTGTTTTAGTTCACTCGGACGCAAAGCCACAAAATCGCGATTAATTTTAGTCGTAATTCCGGCTTTTTTGAATATTTTTTTCTGTTCTGAATTGATTTTCAATTGAATGCGTTCAAACTTTTTATCGAAGTCAACGCGAATATCTGCCGAATTTTGATCTTGCTTAGAGATTTTTGTTGATGCCAGAAAATAGCCGTCATCAATCAGTTTCAAGCGATAATTTCGTAAAAAGGTACGTAATTCATCGCTGTTTTTCAATTGTTTAGGTTTTAAATAACGAGAATTTACAACTAAGGAATCGGAAGAGCTAAATTTTACTGAAAACTTTTGACCGAAAAAATAATGCGAATTAAAAACAATTAAAACATTGAAAACCAATAAAATAAGTTGTTTTTTGTTCATTTAATAATTCTATCCTACGAATCTAATAACTTTATTTTTTTAAACAAATTGTAACTTTCTCTGACCTTACTCCGTTAAGAGACTCAACAAACAACAAAACAAACATCATGAAAACAAAAATCACCCTTATTCTGTCAGCGGTTGTTGTAGCAATCGTATTGGCTTCTTGTGGAGGAGGAAGAATTGCTAGTTGCGACGCTTATGGAAGTGTTCAAACAACGGAATCAAGCGACTTAGCTTCTAAGTAAGAAAAACTCACCACTCATAGCGCTGGACATACAACGCCATTTCGGATTGTATCTTCAGCGCTTCTTTTTTTGCAGCAATTGCAAAATGCTCATCACTTCCAGCAAAAATAATTCCACGAGAAGAATTCACTAATAGTCCACATTCGGAATTCGCACCGAACTTAACGACCTCTTCAAGCGAACCGCCTTGCGCTCCAACACCGGGAACCAAAAAGAAATTATCAGGTGCAAGTTTACGAACTTCCGCTATTTCTTCTGCTCGCGTAGCGCCAACAACAAACATAAGCTGTTCCGGCGTTCCCCATTCTCTCGCTTTTTCAATCACTTCAGCGTATAGTTTCTTACCTTCATGTTCTTTCAACTGAAAATCATGCGCTCCTTTATTCGAGGTAAGGGCAAGAAGAATGACCCATTTGTTTTCGTGTTCCAAAAACGGCTGCACACTATCCGAGCCCATGTAGGGAGCAACGGTAACGGCATCGCAAGGCAAAGTTTCAAAAAATGTTTTGGCGTAATACGAAGAAGTATTTCCAATATCTCCGCGTTTGGCATCTGCAATAATGAAACAGTTTTTTGGAATATAATTGATGGTTTTTTCCAAACTTTGCCATCCTTTAACTCCGTATGCCTCGTAAAAAGCTGTATTTGGTTTATATGCGACACAATATTCATTAGTAGCATCAATGATAGCCTTATTGAATTCGAAAATCGGATCTTCGGTTTCAAGTAAATGTTTCGGTATTTTATTCAAATCGGGATCTAAACCAATACACAAAAACGATTTTTTTCTTCGTATTTCTTGAAGGAGTTCTTGTTTTGTCATACTTCCTGACCTTTAAGTTTCTCACCATTTTCAGCCATTTTCAACGAATCAATCATTTCTTGAATGTCTCCATTCATGAATGAGCTGAGGTTATACATCGTTTTATTGATTCTGTGATCGGTGATTCTTCCCTGCGGATAATTGTAAGTTCTGATTTTTGCCGAGCGATCTCCAGTCGAAACCAAGGTTTTTCTCTGTGCTGCTCGCTCATTGTGAATGCGATCTAATTCGGCTTGATACAATCTAGAACGTAAAACTGAAATCGCTTTTTCCAAGTTTTTATGCTGTGAACGACCATCCTGACACTCCACTACAACTCCTGTCGGAATATGTGTCAAACGAATAGCCGATTCGGTTTTGTTGATGTGCTGACCTCCCGCTCCAGATGCACGAAAGGTGTCTTTACGAACATCATTCATGTCCAACTCAAAGTCAACTTCTTCTGCTTCCGGTAAAACAGCAACCGTAATCGCTGAGGTGTGAACGCGTCCTTGAGATTCAGTTTCCGGGACTCTTTGAACGCGATGTACACCCGATTCAAATTTCAACATTCCATAAATCCCAGCGCCCGTTACTTCCATGGAAATTTCTTTCAGACCTTTTACTGTTCCTTCAGATGAATTAAGAATATCGTATTGCCATCCCATTTCTTTGAAGAACATGGTATACATGCGGAAAATATCTTCAACGAAAATACAGGCCTCATCTCCACCTGTTCCCGCACGAAGTTCCAAAATAGCGTTTTTATCGTCTTCTGGATCCTTTGGAATCAACATCATTTTGATTTCTTCCTCCATTTCCGGACGTTTTTGTTCCAGTTCGTCGATTTCTATCTTCGCCATTTCGCGCATTTCGGGATCGGTTTCAACTTCTAAAAGTTCCTTGGTGCTTTTCAAATTATCAAGTAGATTTTTATAGGATTTATAGACTTCGTCCAATGACTCCAATTCTCGGTATTCCTTGTTTAATTTGACGAATCGATCCATATTAGAAATGATTTCGGGGTCGGTAATCATCTTTCCTACTTCAACAAATCGAATGTGAATTGCCTCTAACTTGGATAATAAATCTGACATGGCGCAAAGTTAGTCAAAATAAGAAAAGCCACCGATAAGTTACCGATGGCTTTTGAAATAAAATATGTTTTGCAAACGCTTAGTGCGAAGCTAAATAATTTGCAACACCTTCGAAAGATGGCTTCATTGCTGCATCACCTTTATGCCAGTTTGCAGGACAAACCTCACCATTTTCTTCGAAATATTGAAGTGCATCAACCATTCTCAATGCCTCATCAACATTACGTCCAAGTGGGAAAAAGTTAACCAATTGATGCATAACGATTCCGTCTTTGTTGATTAAGTATAAACCTCTGTATGCAATCATTGGACCCGAAGCAGTTAAGTTTCCATCCATGTCGTATTCGTATTCGCCAGCCATGCAACCGTATGCTTCTGTAATTGTTTTTGTTGTGTCAGCAACGATTGGATAAGTTACTCCTTGAATTCCACCTTTATTTTTAGGCATTTGTAACCAACCCCAGTGAGATTCTTCAGTGTCAGTTGAACAAGCTACAACTTTTACACCTCTTGATTCAAATTCACCTAAAGCAGCTTGAAAAGCGTGCAATTCAGATGGACAAACGAACGTAAAATCTTTCGGGTAAAAGAAAAATAATACATGGTTTTTACCCAAATACTGATCCAATGAGAAGTCATTAACAATTTCTCCTCCGTTTACAACAGCCGACGCTTTGAATGATGGCGCCTTTTTTCCTACTAATGTTGACATTTTTATATGTGTTTTTAATTGATTACTATGGAATGCAAATTTAAACATTTCTAAAAAACTTTTTCAGTCTGTTTACTCCAAGCTGAAAGCATCCAGTTCAATTTTTCCTTTTCTCTGATTAAATCACTCAAAAAGGAGTTTGTTCCTTCGTCTTCTAAATCTTCAGAAAGTTTTAATAGTTCCCTTTCAACAATCAAAAGTTCTTTTTGTGCGGACAAAATGTAGTTGATTCCTTTTTCACCGTCTCGGATTACTTCATTTTCTTCGATTAAACTGTTTTTTAGATAGTCCTTCAAATTTGAAAGAGGAGAACTTCCTAAGGTTAAAATGCGTTCTGCCAATTCATCGATGATAACTTGAACGCGGTTATATAATTGCTCATATTTGGCGTGTAATTCAAAAAAGTTTGCTCCTTGAATGTTCCAATGTAATGATCTTAAATTTTGATAATGAACCTGATAAGTTGAAAGTAAGTCATTTAATCGGTTGATGTAAGTTTGATTTGTTTTCATAAGTTGTGATTATTTGTTTTACAAAATTAGGTCACCAAATTACATCAGCGAGTTCGATATTTTTTATATTTACATAAATATAATTTATAAAATATGATTTCTCTTCAGCAAATGCATTATATCGTGGTTCTGAGTGAAGAATTACAATTTCAAAAGGCAAGTGAAAAGTGCTTTGTAACTCAACCTACGCTTTCCATGCAAATTAAAAAGGCTGAAGAAGCGTTTGGACATTTTGTATTTGATCGTTCTAAAAACCCGATGGAATTAACGACGTTTGGACGAGAAGTTCTTCCGGTAATTCGAGATATTTTAGCTGAAAACGATAAGTTAAAATTGATTTGCGATCGAAGAAATGGCAAAGTTAAGGAGGAAGTTACGTTGGGTATTATTCCGACTGTTTCAGCATATATGGTTCGTAAATTGTTTTCCTATTGGCAAAATTCTCTTGACAATGTTGTATTAAATATTGTTGAGTATAAAACTTCTGAATTACTCGAGAAAATAGAACAAAACGAGATCGATTTGGCAATATTAGCTGGTCCACATTTTGATCCTAAACTGAGAACAGTTCCTTTATTTCAAGAGGAGATTTTCGTTTATTGTCCCTCTATTAAGGAGAAATCTGTTTCTTTGAATAAGTTGGGGCAATTGCATCCTTGGTTACTGAATAAAGGAAATTGTCTTCGAACTCAGATGATTCATTTTTGTCAAATCAACGAAAACAACACGTTAGATCAATGGAACTACCAGGGTGGAAATATTGATTTACTAATTGAAATGGTAAATGCGAATGGTGGATATACATTGGTGCCTGAGCATTGCCATTTAAATGAGGAACAACGAATTCATTTGAAACGCGTTGAAAACTTGAATGGCTTTCCTGCCCGTGAAATTATTGGTTTGTACCACAACCGCTCAATTAAAAAGGAGTCAATCGAAAAAATGCTTCGAGTTGCTCAATTACAATATTCAAAGCCGTTTTCAGATCAAAAGTTGAGTATCTTGAATTGGAAGTGAATTCAATTCAACAGAAAATATTTTTACTAATAAAGTCTAATTAATAGCTTTTGGATGCTATTTCAACGAATTCGTCGTAGCTAATCGATTTTGTATTTAGCTTGACCGTATACTTAAAAAATTCAGTCAATTTTTGTTCTGCCAGACGATCGTAAATTCCGTTCGCTTGCTCTTTATTTTTAAGAAGGCGTTGTGCCGTTTCTGTTAATTCAGTATCATCAGGTGCGGGAATTCCATATTGTGCGTAATTCCCAACTAATAAGCTTTTCGTGTAACTCAAAACCTCTTCGTTGTTCAACTGAATGTTGTTATCCTTGAAAATTTTAGTTTGAATCAATTGCCATTTCAATGATTTTAAATACGCATCGAATTCTTTATCTAAATCTTCATCTGAAATTGGTTTTTCGCTTGAAAGTTTTATCCATCTTTTCAAAAACGTTTCCGGGAATTCCGTTTTTGTCTCGTTGATTAAATACTGATAAACATCGCGTGTTAGAATTCGTTCCGAGTCTTTTGAAAACATAGATTCCAAGTCAGACTTCACACGATTTCTCAAATCTTCTTCTGTTTTTACTTCACCATCCATGTATAATTTTTCGAATAGAAACTCATCCAGCACGGCCAGCTCCATTCGCTTTACATCGGTAATTGTAAATTGAAATTTATTTCCAATTGAAGAAAGTTCTTCTTCTTTTAAACCAAGCAAAGACGCTTTGTCTTTGTCCCCTTTTGAAACGCTGTTTGGGTCTAATTCAAAAGTTTCATTCACTTTTTTGTCTAACAAAAGTTTGATAGTTTTTTTATCATCCAAAAACTCAAGCGAAATAGTGGTTGAATGGCTGATACCATCTTCTTTAACCGATCCGTCCTCATTTAGCTCTTCAAATTTACCAAGAACCATATCTTTTTCAGCCACGGTTTCAACTGATGTTAACTTCCCATAGCGTCTTTGTAAATCTTCAACTTGTTTGTCAATCAATGCTTTGTCAACATTTACAGTATAGTAATCAAATTTACTTTTGTCGTTCAATGGTAAATCGAGAGCAGGGGAGAAGCCAATCTCAAATGCGAATTCGAAATCACTTGGTTGATCAAAACTACCAACCACGTCTGAATTTTCTTTTGGAATTGGATTTCCTAAAATGTCAAGTTTGTTTTCAATGATGAATTTATATAGCGCGTCATTTGCCAATTTATTCAACTCTTCGGCCAAAAATGCTTTTCCGTATTGTTTTTGAATAAGCCCTTGTGGAACGTGTCCTGGTCTGAAACCTGGAATTTTCGCTGTTCTTCTATATTTTTCAACGGCAGCCTTTACTTTTGGCTGATAGTCTTCTGGGTTAATTTTTACAGTTAACACTGCATTCAATGCATCAACATCTTGACGTAAAACGTTCATTTTATTTAGTTTTTAATCCACTTTAAATAAAAAAGGTCCCGCTTTGATAACGAGACCTCTCAGTGCGGATGGAGGGACTCGAACCCGCACACCTCTCGGCACCAGATCCTAAGTCTGGCGTGTCTACCAATTTCACCACATCCGCATTTATTTCAATACCTTAGATTCTCGATTGAATCTCAAAAACTCAAGTTTTTCATTGAATTAGGGCTGCAAAGATAAACGTAATTTTTGAAAAACAAATAATTCAAACAGAAATTAACTTCTTTTTTCGCGCATTGAGGTTCTTATTTCTTTCATGAATTCGGAAGCGAAAACAAAGCTCATTATTTCAGGATTATCGGTTGTAATTATCGATTTCCGATCTCCTTGCCACCATTTTTTTCCTTGATAAACGAAAATAATATTGTCACCAATTTCAATGACACTATTCATATCGTGGGTAATGACGATTGTTGTCATTTGATATTCTTTTGTAATGTCTTTAATCAATCCGTCAATGAGAATCGATGTTTTAGGATCTAATCCTGAATTTGGTTCATCGCAAAAAAGGTATTTTGGATTCATAGCAATCGCACGTGCGATGCCAATTCGTTTTTGCATTCCACCACTACATTCGTCCGGTAATAAGTTGTTTTTTCCGCTGAGATTGACGCGTTCCAAACAAAAATTCACGCGATTCAACATTTCACCTTTAGTCATTTTTGTAAACATGGAAAGCGGGAACATAATATTTTCCTCAACCGTCATTGAATCGAACAAGGCTGAACCCTGGAAGAGCATTCCTATTTCTTGACGAATCTCGCTGCGTTGAATTCGATCCATTTTGGTAAAATCACGGCCATCATACAATACCTCTCCAGTATCAACCTCATGCAAACCAACCATACATTTGGCGAGCACTGATTTACCATGTCCTGATTGACCAATGATGAGGTTTACTTTTCCTTTTTCGAAAGAGGTATTGATATCAGTAAGTACTTGATTACCAGCGAACGACTTATTTAGATTCTTTACTTCAATCATTAAAGTAAGATCATTTGCGTTAAAAGGAAATTGGCAATTAAAATGCAAACACTGCTGCTTACTACGGCTTGTGTTGATGCTTTTCCGACATCGAGAGATCCTCCTTTGACGTAATATCCGTAAAATGAGGCTACAGATACGATTAAGAAACCGAATACGACCGTTTTCGTCAATGCGTAATTGATGTTTGAAGGTTCAAAAAATGCTCGCAAACCAAGAATGTATGTTTCGGTTGTACTCAAATCAGAAAGAATCAACGCTAACCATCCGCCTATCATGCTTAAAGCCATTGAGAAAATAACTAATACCGGAAAATATAAAACGGCAGCCATTATTTTCGGGAGCACTAAGAAGTTCAGAGAATTAACTCCCATGATTTCCAACGCGTCAATTTGCTCAGTTACGCGCATGGTTCCGATTTCAGAGGCAATGTTAGATCCAACTTTTCCGGCAAGTATGAGAGAAATAATGGTGGGGGAAAATTCTAATATTGTGCTTGATTGGGTAATGTAACCAATGGTATAATCCGGTAGAAGAGGGCTTGACATGTTAGAGGCAGTTTGCAAAGAAATTACACCTCCAATGAATGTTGACATCAATGCTACTATGGGAAGTGAATTTATCCCAATTCCGTTTATTTCTTCCAATAGCCGTTTGAAAAAAATATTCCATTTTCTGGGACGCGTAAAAACCACTGTTAACATGAGGCAGTATTTTCCTATATTCTGTATGATTTTCACAGGGCTAAATTACGTATATTTTAAAAACGAACGGATATTCAACGGATTTAGTTTTCTATTTTTGTATCGTCCATGAGTGATAAAAAACAACAATTTCATGCAGCTCTTTTGCGTTTTATTCCTGAATCATTCATTGATTATGTCGTTGATTTGATTTTGGATGCAAGAGTGAAATTTAAAATTGTTCCCGGACGTTCGACGAAGTTAGGTGATTTTCGCATTAGGTCTGAGGGCGATAAACCAATCATTACCATTAATGGAAATCTAAATAAGTATTCATTTTTGATAACAACACTTCATGAACTAGCTCACTTGCATACCTATCGACAGTTTGGAAACCGAGTGGCACCTCACGGAGCGGAGTGGAAAAATGCTTTTCGAGCATTACTTGAACCAGTTTTATTAAGCAAAAATCTTCCTCAAGATATAGAAAAAGTACTTTGGAAATCATTTACTAATACGAAAGCATCCTCTTGTACGGATTTAAGTTTGTCTCGAGTTTTAAAAAAATACGATGAATCTACAGATCAGATTTCACTAGAAGAAATTCCAATATCCTCACAATTCTCTTTAAATGGTAGAGCCTTTGAAAAAGGTTTGCTACGAAGAAGTCGTTACCTTTGCAAAGAATTGAAGAGCGGAAAGCAATATCTTATTCATGCCCTAGCAAATGTTCAATTAATAAAACCACATGAAGAATAACAATTACGGATTAATAATGGCTGGAGGAGTCGGAAGTCGATTTTGGCCGATGTCAACACCTCAAAATCCAAAACAATTTTTGGATGTTTTGGGAATTGGTAAATCGCTCTTACGACTAACTTTTGAACGTTTACAAAAAACGGTTCCAACCGATCAAATTTATATCTTAACAAATACTTCCTACCGCGAATTGGTACTTAATCAAATTCCTGAGTTGAATAACGAACAGGTTTTGTGTGAGCCCATGCGCAAAAATACAGCTCCTTGCATTGCTTTTGCCGCATCAAAAATTCACAAATCAAATCCGGATGCCACTTTAGTTATTACTCCTTCAGATCATTTGATTGTTAACGAAATGAGATTTAACGAAATCATTTCAACTGCAATTCGGGTGGCAAATGATAAAAAGCATTTGGTTACGCTTGGAATTGCCCCTACGCGACCTGATACTGGTTATGGATATATTGAATTCGATAAGAATGCAAATGTTGCGAAAGGTCAAGCAACGGGTGTGATCCAGTTTAGGGAAAAACCAAATTTGGAAACGGCTAAATCTTTTGTTTCCGCTGGCAATTTCTATTGGAATGCTGGAATTTTTGTTTGGAGGGCAGATGTCATTCTTCGAGCGCTTGAAACCTTTCAACCTTCTTTATTTCAATTATTCGCTTCCGATTTGAGTAAATATGGAACTGGTGAAGAAGAATCTTTCATTTTCAATGCGTTTGATCGTTGCGAGGATATTTCAATCGATTTTGCAGTGATGGAACATGCTAAAAATGTTTCCGTCGTTCTTTCCGATTTCGATTGGAGTGATTTGGGGACATGGGGAAGTTTGACCGAGCATTTAAAGAAAGATGAAAACACGAATTCAATTATTGGAAATAACGTTTTTGCTTTCAACTCGGAAAATTGTCTTGTGAATGTCCCCAAAAATAAATTGGTTCTTTTAGACGGATTAAAAGATTACATTGTAGTTGAATCAGATGACATGTTGATGGTTTTGAAATCATCGAATGAGCAAGAATTGAAAAATTATTTGAAGGTTATTGAAACCGAACGCCCGGACTTCTTCAAAAAATAATGGTTAAAATTCGTGACATAGAATTGGGAGAATTTCCTTTGCTTTTGGCTCCTATGGAGGATGTTAGTGATCCACCGTTTCGAGCTTTATGTAAAAAGCATGGGGTAGATTTGATGTATACTGAATTCATTTCCTCTGAAGGTTTGATTCGAGATGCGGCAAAAAGTGTTCAGAAATTAGATATTTTCGAATACGAGCGACCAATTGGCATACAAATTTTCGGTTCAGAAATCGAAAGTATGAAACAGGCCGCACAGATCATCGACCGAACGAAACCAGATTTGTTGGACATTAATTATGGTTGTCCAGTCAAAAAGGTCGCGTGTAAAGGAGCTGGTGCAGGAATCTTGCAAGACATCCCAAAAATGGTTCGCATGACTGCAGAGGTGGTGAAATCAACGAGTTTACCGGTTACTGTCAAAACGAGATTGGGCTGGGATGATGACACCAAAAATATTGTTGAGGTCGCAGAACGCTTGCAGGATATTGGAATTGAAGCATTGTCTATTCACGGGAGAACGCGCAAACAAATGTATAAAGGCGAGGCTGACTGGACTTTGATTGGCGAAGTAAAAAACAATTCACGCATGCGTATCCCTATCTTTGGTAATGGAGATATTGATTCTCCTGAAAAAGCTCTAGAATATAAAAATCGCTATGGAGTGGATGGAGTTATGATTGGACGTGCAAGTATTGGTTATCCTTGGATTTTTAGTGAGATTAAGCACTATATCAAAACAGGAGAACATTTGCCCGCTCCTGGAATAATTGAACGTGTGCAAGCCGCGAGGGATCACCTTGAAATGAGTGTAAAATGGAAAGGTACAACTTTGGGTGTTAATGAAATGAAACGCCATTACACGAATTATTTCAAAGGAATAGCTCATTTTAAAGATTACCGAACCAAGTTGGTGACTAGTTCTGATTTGGATGAGATTCTAGATATACTCAGTTACATTGCAAATCATGCTGACAAGTTTGAATTTGCAAGTCAGGTTTAATTAATTCTATTTCGCTTAAATAAACGGGCCACAGGAATTTTCATGCTACCAAAAACTTCATGATCGTTTAATGAATCTATTTGAAATGAATATTTAGTTTCTCTGTTGGTCCAAAGTACTTGATTTTGATCACCAAGAATCAATTTAGGAGCCATTGAACCAGAATAAAGAGAGATAAAGTTAGGTGTTTGAATGAAATGTAAAGGAGGAGAAAATAAAACTCTAAATTGTTTCCCATCTTGCCTTAGATATCCTTTTTGAAACAATCGATTTACGAAAATAGAACCTTTCATATTGGTTGAAATTAATAATGAATAGCCTGGGACTTCAACCTCTCTGGTTTTTTCTACTTCGGTCACATTAAATTCCTCATCTAACTCAGTTGTGATATATTGTTCCTTTATTTTTTGTAACCCACCTTCGGAAAAGCATAAATCGCCGTTCCAAGCATTTAAAAATTCGACGATAGGAAATCCGAATTTTTTACCGATTTGCAACAATGAGATATAAAGTGAATCCTCAGGATGCTCTTTTAATTTCTCAATATCAAGATGCATTTCAATGGATTTACTAGAATTTTCGACATTCGAAAAAGCAATCCCTGCTGCTTTCTTTTTTATGTAAAATGGAGATTTTTTTCTCAGGTAACTTTTTAAATTGAAACTCATTGAATCACTATCATGAGCAAAGAGGGCAGTTTCAATTCCAAATTGTTTCAATTTTTTCCAAGTTGAATATATCACTAAATGGTCTTTTTGGAATTCTTTTAAACTTAAAAACTTCTTCCATTCCTTTCTTAGATTGTATATTTTACTATCAACAACTTGTTTCAATATGGATTTAAAATTTGACCCATAATAGACGAGTAAATAATTCTTTCCATAATGAAGGAAGGTTTTCTGTTTTGCATTGTACCATATTTTTGTTTCTGCTATTGAAGTGTCACGAATACTCATGAAATTCTTTATTCGATCAATTCCATTTGCTGTTTTTGAGCTGTCTGTTACATGAAGAATTGCCCCCCAGCTTCCATTTTCAAACCCAAATAAAAAAGCAGGTTTTTGAAGATTTACACCGTACATTTTCGATTGACTGAGAATAAATTCGTAGGATGTAAAATCTCGATAGGGAACTTTATTGTAGAACATCATACCACTTGTTTCTCGTGCTAGTTCAAGAATATTTGCCTTTCCAAGAAATTCCGCAACAGGCAAACGATCTACTACACGCGGGGGCGCTTCTTTTTTAAAGAGATATGGCCTGATGTATAAAAACCCGGCAAGTGAAAGAGCTAAAATGATTATCGTTAAAATCTTTCTAGCCAAAACGTGTTATTTTGATACGACGTAGATAGTATTTATCAAGTCAAGAAGATGTTTAGCTGAAGATTCTTGTCCTTCATAAACGTATTTTAAATCAAATGATGTGTGACTTGAGGTTGTTTCACTCGAGGTAAGTTCAAGTTTACCGGATTTTCCTTTCAGAGATTGAATCATTTCATTTTGTCTAGGATTCAAAATATCAGTTGGAAAGCGATTTAAAGTCTCAGCAATGTCTACTGATCCATACATAAACCCACTTTTCTTCGCTTTCTTGACATTTATTTTAGCCAATTTTTCTTTTCCGTAACCATTTGAATGGTTGACAGCAAGATCTTCGTCATTAGTCAAAATCAATAATCCATTTTTATTAATTAAAAAAACAGGAGCGGCATCAAGAATGGCATTGTCCATTCGCCAGGAATCACCCATATTCTTAATTTTGGATGTGAGTCGACCTAAGTGCCTCATGATTTTCTCTGGAATATCATCTCTGTCAATAGAAATTCCCAACGTGAAAATTGGCATATCTTCCTCAGCTTCAGCTTCACGTTCTCCATATTCGAATGTCTCATCGTTGTAGAAAAACTCAATTTTTTTAGTTTTAATTTTCTTTATTCCATTGAAGAAACCAAACATACTGCCTTTATAAGTTCCGAAAAGTGCATCCTTATTTACGAATTCATTTAAAAGCTCAATTGTTAAGACATTCATGGCAATTTGCGCATTTTTCTCATCCATCAAGATTGGCATTACAACTTCGTAAGCTTTTTCGTAAGCTTTTCTCAAATTAACATTATATGTGAAATAACCTGTACTACTTTGAGGAATATATTTTAGAATATTCTTATCAAAACGAGAATCGTTCATTTCCTGATAAATAGAACCGAGTTGTTCACCATATCTGGCATCTATGGCAAATTCAACAGCATTATCTTTCAAAAACATGTCTCCAAGAATTACATTTCCGGTATATAGCTCCTGAATATCCTGATATAACGATGGAAGTATCGTTTGAAAATACCAAAGACCACTGGCTTTTTCCAGGTTTCTTGAGTTATCCAAGTAGAAAACCCCTTCAGAATTGTGCTTGATTTGCTCTGCAAAACGGCTATCGAAACCTATTAAGTTCTCTTTTCTTTCTAATAATTCATGTAAAATCAGGTCTAGCTGATCTCTTTGAATTACAAGTTGAACACTATCACGAAGTTCATAATAATTTTTCACATTGGGGTCATCCGTTGCCTCTGGAAATTGAGTTTGATCTTGATTTTCATCAAATACTTTTTCATCCATAATCGCTCCATCATCCATGCCATCTTCTTCGGGTAAAAATCCAAATGGACTTTCGTTTCCTCGAGCATACCAGATTGAATCGGTCATTTGATCAATGAAGTCCATTGTTGGTTCAACACGGATAAGAAGCGCTGCTTTATCACGAATAATCAAATTGTTGAAGAACGAACCATAAACCTGTGCACCATGAAAATCTTTGTGTAGCATTTCGAAATCATCAAATACAGTAAATAACTGTTCTTTTGATTTTACACCGAATGAAAATCCAGAAATTTCATTTTTCAGGCCTTTTCCGTAAAAGACATTCAACTTTTGATCAAAGTCTAAGCCCAAATCTTTCAATGTTTTTCCTGTCGTGGATCCATCAAATAATTCTTGATGCACTTCTTCCATAAAATCATAGGAAATGAGTTCATCAACGGATACTTTCTGAAGTAAACTTATATTATTGATACTAAAGACCGTAACAGCATCTTTTGGAATCAGGTATTCGGAGTTTTGAGAAAATAAAATGCTAAAATTGAAAATTAAAGCAATCGAGAGTAAAGACTTAAATTTCATCGGCGAGTCAATGAGGCGAAGATACGAATAATCTAGTTAGTTTTTGCTTGTAGTTAAATAGATTGTATTTTCAAGTATATCTTGATTCTCTTTCAAACGGTAGGTGTCTGTTTTAACCATTACTGCCATTTTACTTTTTGACAACTGAGCAGACTGATTTTCAAATTTCTCTACAGCCTTGTCAAAGCGCGTAATAGATGTGTAGGTTCCTTTTTTTAAAAGTTCGATATCGGAGTCGTTAATTTCGTTGATTTTCTTGCCTGTAATTTCGGGGATGGATCGCACTAATTTGGTTCCATCCCAAGTTAACCAATTGTGTTCTAATTGAGGAATGGATTTTTCCTTCGTTAATATGACAATGGACTGTTTTAATCCATCTTGAAGTGTGAAAACACTGGTGAAATCACATTGAAATTTAAAAATGAAATCGGTATAATTTTCTTCAACTTTTACATTCGAAATGCCATTTTGTGCATCCAGAGTTTTTATAAATTGGTCAATTTTCTGCTTTATATCATCAATACTCGGTACTTTTTTTCCATCAATACTATCCAATGCCAATATTGAATTTACTTTTATTTTACTGGAACTTAAATTAACGGAGTACTTAAAAGTGCCAGAACCATCACTTTTTAGAGATAAGTCATCAATGATTTCAATGCAGGAGGAAAGAGCAAATAGAATCAGAAAAATGAAAGGAATGAGTTTAGGCATCAAAATTCAATTAGTGTGTCAAAATTAGAAATTCATTTTGACAAAAACGATACCATTTTTTTGACTTAAAACAGAGATTGTTGCGAGTTCTTTGGTTCGAATTTTCGCTGAGCCTCAAGAACATTGGGTTCAGAACTCATTAATATTTTGGAATCTACTGGAAATGCATCCAAATCTGGTTTTGAATTCAACTGAAAATCTTTTATTTCATCCTCGCCATTCAGCCAACTTTCTTCATCATTCGCATTCAGAATTAAAGGCATTCGTTTCTTGCTATTATGAATTTCAGCCATAAAATCGTTTGCCTCACTCGTTATAATGGTAAATGAGTATAAAATTTCGTTCGAATGGGGATTCATCCATGAATCGTAAAGTCCGGCCATTGAAAAAACAGAATCATTTGTTGGATAAATAAAATGTGGAATTTTTTGTTTGTTTTCATGTTTCCATTCAAAAAAGCCGCTTGACGGAATGATGCATCTGGAGCTGTTGACTAACGATTTAAAAGAAGCTTTTTCTGATAACGTTTCCATTCGCGCATTGAATGTTGTTTTGGCTATGTCTAATTCATTTTGACCTCGAAACCAAATTGGCACAAGCCCCCATCTCATGAGTTGAATGTCCTTTTCCTTGGTGATAATTCGCCAAATAGGAAATGTAAATGCACTTGCAAAATATATTTGTTGTTGTTCTGGGATTGAGTCAACTGCTTTTTTGTAGCGTTTAGCCAAATCGATGTTCTTGGAGGTCGAAGAATTGCTGTAGCACATGCTCAAATTTAAAATAAACTTTAGAAATCAGAATTAGTTTGGGTGAATTAGTGGTTTGATTCGTACTTTTTATTCAAAGAATCATCGCCAGTTATTTTCCATTCCAAAAATGAACGTTTCCTGACAACATGTTCATTTTTAAAAAAAAAAATGGACGTAAAAGTATGTTTCAACCATTAACGAAGGGAAAGAAGTTTATTATTGCAACAATGATTTGATGCGCATTCTAGCATAAAAAAACTCCCGACAGCCGAAGTTAATGGAAATAATCCGATCTTATTTTAAACTAATAAGTAGGATAAAAGTGATTTTTACCACATAATTGTCACTTATTATGTGGAATTATTCTTTCTGTGAATACTTGATCAATTCAGATGTGTAATCCGCTAAAAAAAGTGGAATGTTCAACATTCCATTTCGAAATTGAAGATTTTTTAATGAATATCGAATACGCAAATTAGGTTTATACTTTTCTTCATAGACAGTTAGACTCCTACTCTTAACGTTCTCATCGCTTTTAACCTCAACTGGATAAATTTCATTTTCAATTTGAATTAAGAAATCAACTTCAGCACTATTTCCCGAGGTCCAATACCTAGGTTCACTGTTCAATTGAACAATTAAACTTTGAAGAATATAATTTTCCGTTATTGCCCCCTTGAATTCAGTGAATAAACGATTTGACTCAGCAAATATGTTTGGCGACAACTTGGCTAGGTTCCTGATAATTCCTACATCCATACAATAGAGCTTGAAAGAATTGTGTTGGTCATAAGCAGTAAGGGGCAATGCTGGTTTATTACATAGTTTAATTTGATGCACAAGACCAGCATTTATCAACCATTGGATTGCATTTTCGTATTCGCGTGCCCTAGCTCCTGTTCGAACGAGTTGATAAATAAATTTTTTATTTTCTCGAGCCAATTGCGCCGGTAAGGATTCAAATACTTCGGAAATTTTTGCTACATCACTCATTATTGGGTGTTTCGCAAAATCAGCTTTGTATGAGAGAATCAAGTTTTTTAAGACTTCATCTATATTCTCAAATGTTTTGGAAATATTAAATGAATTAATTACGGCAGGCATCCCTCCTGTAATCATGTATTTTTTAAATTGATGCAATAAGTCATTAAAAAAATAGGCCGGAATAGGCTCGAAGGAATTCAATTGCTCTAAAAATAAATGTAATCCATTATCCCAAATCGGTAATACTTCTTTAAAAGTCATTGGGTGTAAGGTTAAAAATTCAACTTTACCGACTGGGAAAGCAATTCCAGAGTTTAAGAGGATTCCCAAAAGTGAACCTGCACAAATAATAGGAATTTCAGGATTATGTTCACTAAAATATTTCAACGTATTAAGTGCTTCCGGACATTCTTGAATTTCATCAAAAATAATTAAGGTGTTCGCATTGATTGGCACTCGACCTATCAATGAAAGTGACTCAATAATTCGGGAGGTATCCTTGTTTTGCTTAAATAATTCTTTTAATTCAGGACGTTCGTCAAAATTAAAATAGGTGAAATTTGAAAACTGTGTTTGTCCGAACCAACGCATCAAGTAAGTTTTCCCAACCTGACGTGCACCTTGAAGAATTAGGGGCATTCGGCTCGATTTATTTTTCCACGCAATTAATTCTCTTTGTAATGCTCTTTCCATTAATAAGTATGATAAATGTGATTATTATCACAAAAATAGCACTTATTGTGTGATATTAAATTATTTAAGGCAAATTAAACAACTCAAATACACTTAAAACAATTCGATTACCATTTCATTGGCTTTCCAAATTCCCAAACAAAAAAACTCCCACCAACCGAAGCTGATGGGAGTTGAATTTTCTACTACTAACTTTTTCTACTGCTTAACCAATTTGATTACCTTTTCCAATTCCGGAACTTTTAAATAATAAGTTCCTGTTGCAAAATCTGAAACAATAACTTACGTTTTGTAGGCTTCAAGTTTTCCTGATAATATTACTCTGCCACTTACATCATGTATTTCGAATAATTTTCCGATATTACTTTCTGTTGATTCCATTGTGAAAGATTTTGAAGCTGGATTTGGATAAAGGATAATTCCTAATTCATTAATTTCTATAATACCTGAACCGCTGCAATCAATTATAGTTACGTTTTGCGTTGCATTTGACGAACATCCATTGTTATCAGTGTATGAATAGGTGATTGGATATGTCCCCTCCCCAATAGCAGTATTTAATGCATTATTTGTCACGGATGTTCCCGAATAGGCGCCTCCAACAGGGCTTCCACCTGTTAATGTTACGATGCCTGCTGTGTCACAAAGTGAATTAAATGCGGTTAAAGAAACATTTGGTAATGGGTTAACTGTAACAAGAACTGAATCAATTTTTGAACATCCATATATACTTTGACCATTTACAATATATACCTCTGAATTATTGGGCGTAAACGGAGAGCCATTTTGAATATTATTATTCCAAAGGTAGGTGTCTGCACCAGAAGCATTCAAAGAAATTGTTTCTCCCTCACATATTACAATATCATTTCCAGCAGAGGTGTTTGGTTCATTAATAGTAATTATGATTGTATCCTGATCAAGGCAATTAGAATAAAATCCAAATTGATTAAAAAGACTAATTGAATGCTGTGCAACTGAATTGTATTGTACGTTTGTTTGTGTTCCATATGAATTATTTGCTATTAAACTATTTGGTGTTTGCCAATTTAATGTTGAATCAATTGTTCCCGTATTAAAGTGTGACCAGAATGAATGCCAATTATAGAATCTATTTCCATAAATGCCACTTGGTGTTATTTGAGAATTTAATGCCAATA
>JBIIVA010000148.1:0-6337 GCA_044339705.1 Crocinitomicaceae bacterium | reverse complement strand
CTGATATCACAGAATTGTATGTGTTAATTTTTTCAGATTTTGGCAATTCGTCAAAGTCGACAACACGTACATTAAGTTCCTTCAATCCTGAGTTTTCGTTTTGACTATCTCCATTAGAACGAACCATGGAGGCGTGTTGACTTCTCAAGCTTTGAGCAAATTGATCTAGAATTTTATTCTTTTTTATTTTTAAAGAATCCATTGCATCAGAAATTTGAAAGACATTCATCATTTCATATTTATCAGTAAAAATATCTTCTTCTGAACGATTCAATGAAAAGCCTGAAATATTCAATTTATATATTCCTTTTTCAAAGGAAGAAACTCGTGAGGGGCGAGTAGAATTTCTATTTCGAATTGGATTTCCATTAGGCGAAAAAACCGGGTTCTGGATATCCATTTCTTCGTATACTCGGCCATTTTTCAAATCAAAAAATAGAAATCTTCCATTTTCCGATTTGTAAACCCTTGCTTCTTCCGCTTTAACTGTTTTTATTTCTGTAGGTGTAGTATGATCATGAATTGTAATTCCTCTGTAAACACTATCCTTTCCTTCTTTTACTTTAATGGCATAACCTTCGAAATCTTTGGTGTAAACTCCCGGTGTTAAAACAGTGGAAATCTTGGTATTTTGAATGTCGTAAATTAATGAATGCCATTTCAGATTAGAAACAGGAATCACGTAGTTTGCAAAATAAAATGTAAAGCAAGCAATTCCAACCACAACCACCATCAAAGGTCGCATGATTTGATATAGCGACAAGCCACTTGACTTGAGGGCTGTTAATTCATTGTTTTCAGACAAATTTCCGAATGTCATGAGTGATGAAAGTAAAATAGCAAGAGGAAGCGCAAGTGGTATCAGGCTCGCAGAAACATAGAATAGTAGTTCTAAAATCACTAGTACACTCAGACCTTTCCCCATGAGGTCATCAATATAAACCCAAAAAAACTGAAGAATAAGAATAAACATTGAAATGATCAATGTAATTATAAATGGCCCGGCAAATGACCGAATACTAAATAGATAAAGACGTTTCAAGTCTTGTTAATTTGTGCAAAGGTAGCGATTTCCGATAGACACAAAGATTTTAAGCTCCGAGGATTCGTTTTAGATCCGTTACTTGTTGATTCCATAACAAAATCGCACTTTCTCTGTCTTCTGGGAATGCGAAATCAGTAATATTCAGTGCAACTTGATTGGTAATTGGATCTATGCTATATCCAATTTCAAAATAAGAATCTATACCATCTTGCTCATCTGCGAGCCATTTGAATCGAATCCGAGATTGAGATTTATTTTGAATAAGTCGAGCCTGTTCGCTACTGCCATCCCAAATGAAAGTGTATATATCATCTTTCACAGTCACATCGTCCGCAAACCATTCACCTAATCCGTCTGGGGAAGAAAACATTTTTTCCAGTATGCGAGGGGAAGAATTTAAGATAAATTCCAAATCATATTTTTCTTTCATAGGGGATAGGCTTTTAATACTAATTTTGTTTATTGTAAGCAATATAAGAATTTTTTTTTAAGTGGCACTAATTAATTCCTTTGAAAAAAGTGGCAATTTTCTATTTCGTTACCGCGGACACTTGCCGATTGTACTATTTATAGTTGCCATTCCGGTTGCATTAACAACTCCTTATTCATTTATTTCTAAATACAAATGTTTAGAAATTGCTATTTATGTTTTTTCATTTCTCTGTATTTTTTCAGGGCACCTCATTCGGGTATTAACTGTCGGACGCAGGTATATGCAATCATCGGGTCGAAATCGCAGTCAGCAAGTTGCCAACGAGTTAAATACCAAAGGAATTTACTCAGTTGTTAGACATCCGCTTTATTTTGGGAATGCATTGATTTGGTTTGGATTGGTTTGTTTTTTAAATAATATTTGGTTTGCAGTCATTTTCATTCTTCTATTTTGGTTGTATTATGAGCGAATTATGTTTGCAGAGGAAAAATTTCTAGAAAGAAAGTTTGGTGAAAAGTTCCTAAGTTGGTCTTCAAAGGTTCCTGCTTTCATACCTAATTTTCGAAATTTCTCTCCAACTAATTCCTCTTTTTCCTGGCGAATTGTATTTAAAAACGAATATCCGGGTTGCATTTCTACAATGACCACCTTACTTTATTTACTCATTTTGAAGCGCTCAGTAATGACCCATGAAATAAAATTAACTTACTTTGACTTGTATTTTTTGCTTTTTATTCTCCTGTTTGGGTTGACCTTTAAGGGAATTAAAAAATATTTAAATCTATTCAACCCGATGGACTAATTTCAAAATCCTATTTTCGTTACCATACTTCGATTCTGAATTTTATCTTTGTCAAAAAAATAAAATATGGATTTGTTGATTTTTCTAGGTGTGTTGCTTGTTACTGCGGGTTCAATCGTTTACATTGCTTATTTGTTCCTAAAAAAACAAGGCGAGAAGGAGTTGATTTATTTGCAAGGAGAATTAAAAAAACAAAGGCAAGAATATTTTTTACCTACCAGATTAGAGGCCTATCAGCGTGCTATTTTACTCATGGAGCGAATTCACCCAAATAGTTTGGTCATGCGACTTCACAATCCTGGCTTACCTGCGAAAGCATTGCAAATGGAGTTTATCAAATCCATTCGCCATGAATACGATCACAACGTGGCTCAGCAACTTTTCATCTCCCCTGAAGGTTGGCAAATGATTAAAAATTCGAAAGAAGATATTATTAAGTTAATCAATGCGGCAGGCGAACAGATGAGCGCTTCATCAACCGGATTAGATTTGTCTTCCAAGATTTTCGAAATGCTGGCTCAATTGAAACAGTTGCCTTCTGAAGTAACGGTTGAATTTTTAAAAAAAGAATTCCAAAACTTATTGTGATTCTTCGAAAAAACTGAACAGTCCGACCTAATTTAGGTTTTTTATTTCCTCGCAAACTTGATCAATTTCATTTGCTAAAACATCCAAGTGTGTTACGAGGCGTAACATTCCAGGCCCGAAAGGCATTATTAAAATGTTCTTCGCTTTCAGTTTTTCGATGATTTCATCTCTAGCATCAGGAACTTTTAAAATTGGAACAACAATGTTTGTTTCTACAGGTATTACGTTTTCAACCCAATCGCATGAAACCAATGTTTGCTCTAACTGTTTGGCATGTTGGTGGTCTATTTTGAGTCGATCAATATTATTTCTTAATGCATAAAGTCCTCCGGCTGCAATAATACCGGCTTGTCGCATTCCTCCTCCAAATACCTTTCGCACACGATGAGCTTTTCTAATGAACTCTTTCGATCCAAGAAGTATTGATCCTACCGGAGCTCCCAATCCTTTGGAAAGGCATATCGATATTGAGTCAAATTGACTGGCATAAGTCTTAAAATTCGTGTTATTCTCAACCAATGCATTGAATACACGTGCACCATCTAAATGGAGCGGAATATTTTGTTCGTTACAAAATTGTCGAAGTTTTTTAATTTCTTCAAAATCGTAAATTGCTCCTCCTCCCCTATTTGCAGTGTCTTCGATTGAAACAAGTTGCGTCAGTGGAAAATGAACATCCTGCTCAGGGTTAATCCAATTTTTAACCTCTTCTACTGAGATTCTACCTCGATTCCCATCCATTAATCGAACGGAAGCACCTGAATTACGAGCAATTCCACCTCCTTCGTATTTGTAAACATGACTTTCTTTATGACAAATCACTTCTCCTCCCGGCGAAACATGAACATTGATCGCAATTTGATTTGTTTGCGTCCCAGAAGAACAATAAAGAGCCGCTTCTTTTCCAAATAAATCAGCTGCAAATTTTTCCAGTTCATTGACAGTTGGATCTTCTCCAAAAACGTCATCTCCCACTGGAGCATTCAGCATAGCGTCAAGCATAGCCTCGGAGGGTTTCGTTACCGTATCGCTTCTTAAATCAATCATTTTGGCACGTAATATTTGGTTCAAAATTAGTTAATAGTTAATGAATAGTATATACCTGAGCCGAACTCAGGTTAGTAATTACAAATCAACTATGTTTTAACCATTCAAGGAAAAAACTAACCATTTAAACCATTTTAAATAAGAGTTGTTTGTAGTTTTGTGCAACTTTGTGCCACTTATGAAATCGATTTTATTCATATTAAGTTTAACCACATCTTTTGTAAATTTTGCTCAAACGAAATCAACGTTAAGTGGATATGTTACAGACAGCAAAAATGGTGAAGCGCTAATCGGCGTAAAAGTTTATATTGCTACTTTAAATCAGGGTGCCGTTACAAACAATTATGGTTTTTACTCCCTTACTGTGAACTCAGGCAAATATACTGTTGAATTTCGTTCAGCTTTATATCCTTCTGAAACAAGAGAAATCGATTTATCTCAAGATGTTCGTTTAGATATTGAACTGGGAACAAATGTAAAGGATTTAAAAGAAATCGTAATCAATGCTAAGAAAGGTGAGAATGTGAATTCTACTCAAATGGGACAAATTGAACTGGATATTGAGAGAATCAAAACGTTGCCTGCATTCATGGGAGAAGTGGATGTAATTAAAACCATTCAATTACTTCCGGGTGTTTCTTCCGTTTCCGAGGGCGGACAAGGATTTTATGTACGTGGCGGAGGCCCAGATCAAAACTTAGTTATGTTGGATGAAGGTGTGGTATACAACGCCGCTCACTTGTTTGGTTTTTTCTCAGTTTTCAATGCTGATGCGGTAAAAAGTGTCAACCTCATTAAAGGTGGAATGCCTGCAAATTATGGTGGTAGAATGTCTTCCGTTTTGGAGGTAAACATGAATGAAGGAAATAACAAAAAATTCAAAGTAAAAGGTGGATTGGGAGCTATTTCTTCGAGATTAACAATTGAAGGTCCATTGAAAAAAGATAAAGGTTCTTTTATCATTTCAGGTCGAAGAACGTACATTGACCTAATCATGAAAGCCGCCATTCCCGACACCTCTCCTTTTGCAGGTTCGAGCTATTACTTCTATGATTTTAATGCCAAATTCAATTATAAAATCACTGACAAAGATCGCATTTTTCTAAGTGGTTACTACGGTAAAGATGTGTTCAATTTTGAAGATCGCGAAGGAGGATTTAACGCCAAAATGCCTTGGGGAAATGGAATTGCTGCCCTAAGATGGAATCACCTATTCTCGAATAAGTTATTCATGAATCTAACATCCACTTTTTCGGATTATCAGTTTAGTTTTGGATCGAGACAGGATGAATTTCGATTTGAATTATTCTCGGGTGTTCGTGATGTCGGAACCAAAGTGGATTTCTCCTATTTCCCCAATTCAAGACATAGTATTAAATGGGGGGCTGATTACATTTATCATACGTTCACACCCACAAGTGTATCCGCGCAAACGGATAGTGTAGTTTTCAACACTGGTGCGGCTCAAAAACTTTTTGCTCATGAAACAGCTTTTTATGTTTTGGATGATTTTGAAGTAAATGACGTTATAAAAATAAATGCCGGCTTGCGCTACAGCATGTATCATCATGTTGGTCCATTTACGCGTTACATCAAAGGAGATGGTATTAGTACACCTGATACTTCAATTCAATATTCAAAAGGAGACCTCATCAAATTTTATAATGGTTTAGAACCAAGATTTTCAGCTCGTTTTTTATTACCTGACAAAAGCTCGATCAAAGCAGGTTATTCCTATAATTATCAATATGTTCATCTTACCTCACTGAGCGCTGTTTCATTACCAACGGATATTTGGTATCCTTCAACAGATAAGGCCAAACCAGAGATTGGATGGCAGGCATCAATCGGTTACTTTAGAAATTTCATGAATGATATGTTCGAAACCTCAGTTGAAATTTATTACAAGGAAATGGATAATATGATTGAGTACAAAGAAGGCGCTGTTCCGGGAGATGAAGTAAATGATAACACAGATAATCTGCTAGTTTACGGAAAAGGTTGGGCTTATGGAATTGAGTTTTTCATCAAAAAATCGGTAGGAAAATTCACGGGATGGATTGGTTACACGTGGGCGAAAACTGACCGAAAGTTCCCGGATCTGAATGAAGGAAATATCTATCCTGCCAAATATGACCGTAGACATGATCTAAGTATTGTAGGAACTTATAAATTAAATGATCGTTGGACCTTTTCAACCAGTTTTATATACGCTACAGGAAATACATTAACCTTGCCAAGTTCTTGGTATGTGCAAGAACAAAATTTATTGTTCAATTACGGAGCTCGTAATTCCACGCGCATGGCTCCTTATCACCGCTTGGATTTATCTGCTACATTCTACAGCAAGGAATATAAAACTAAAACAGATGCAAAAGGAAATGAAATCAAGGTCAAGAAAAAAATAAAAAGTAATTGGGCA
>JBIIVA010000147.1:0-6366 GCA_044339705.1 Crocinitomicaceae bacterium | reverse complement strand
CAACAACGTTGATAGGACGCATTATAACCTCCAGGAATGGGAGGTAAATTAACAACAATTGTGTAAACTGCTTTCTCAACACACAAATTATTCGGAGGTGTCGCGCATGGATTGTTGAATGGAATCGGAACAAATTCACTGCCGGGAAAAGGGACTTCTAAATTCAAAAACAAACTTCCATCTGCCTTGTAGATAGTAAGCTTCATAGGGTCATCATATTGAGCTCCAGTAGAATTACAATCTCGATAAAGCGTTATGTAGAATTTATATTGATTGTTTCCCAAATAGTCATAGTAAATATCTCCGCCAATGATGTGAGAGGCATTCGCTTGGAATGAACACAAAATCAGTAAGATAATTGCTATTTTTCTCATCGAATGATTACAAAATTAAATCAATTTGGTGGTTTGAAAAAACTGACCCCAATCTTCCAAGTCATGCTCATAACTGAATCCGCTTATAAGCTCAAACTTTGTTCCAAGAACTAATTTGCCTCCATTTCCAAGTTCTACATTTGGAATTTCTCCAAACAGTTCTCTTGCTGCTGAGAGGTAGTATTTTTTTTTTGAAGGGTGACTGGGATTAACAATGTTGAATATTTCTCCAAACAATTTCCTTTCAAGAATCAATACAATAGCTCGGATAACATCAAATTGACAAACTAAATTGACAGGAGCACTGCTATTTGGGATAAGATTATTTTTAATAAAATATTTTACAGGATGTCGCTCATCTCCAATTAATCCAGCTAATCGAAGAATGGTTAATCTTTTTGATGCAATCTCCAATAATTTTTGTTCAGCCTGAAAGACGGGATGATCAGGAATAATCGGTGAATCTTCGGTAACTTGTTTATTGGTTTCCCTGTAAACACCTGTAGAACTTGTAAAAATAATATTCGTTTTTCCATTAAACTTTGAAACAAGCTCACCTAAAATAACCGAATAATTTTCAAAACGGGATGGTGGAAGGCAAATGATTAAATTTCTTATGGAATCGATCTGAGAATCATTTAATTTAATTCTAACAGAATGAGAATGGTATATAATCTCGAAACCTACTAATCCGAATGAGTTAAATTTTTCAATTCTTTCGGGATTTCTAGTTCCTACAAAAACAGTATATCCCTGATTCTTAAAACTCAATGCCAATGGAAATCCCAGCCAACCTACTCCAATTATCGCAACGTTATTTTTACTCATACTAGTTAAAACGGAATTTTATTAAAAGTGTTTGAATTTTAATATTTCTGATTAGACGAGAAAAAAGTCTGATTAGATGTTTTAACTTTGCCAAAAAAATAAAAAATGAGTTCTTACGACGTTGTTATCATTGGTTCTGGCCCAGGAGGATATGTTTCAGCTATTCGCTGTGCCCAATTGGGTTTGAAAACTGCTATTATTGAAAAATACAATACATTGGGTGGAACATGCTTGAATGTGGGTTGTATTCCATCCAAAGCACTTTTGGATTCATCAGAACATTTTCACAATGCAACTCATAATTTTTCAGAGCACGGTATCGAAGTTAAAGAACTGAAAGCCAACATCAATCAAATGATTCAACGCAAGAATGATGTAGTATCTCAAACGTGCGCTGGTGTCAAGTTTTTAATGGACAAAAATAAAATTGATGTTCACACGGGCGTTGGCTCGTTCGTTGATAAAAATACAGTAAAAATCACTTCTTCCGACGGTAAAGAATCTCAAATTACGGGTAAAAATATCATTATTGCTACAGGTTCAAAACCAAATTATTTTCCAGGAATGGAACCAGATAAGAAGCGAATCATAACTTCAACTGAAGCATTGAATATGCAAGAAATCCCGAAGAAAATGATCGTTATCGGTGCTGGTGTAATTGGTTTGGAATTAGGTTCAGTTTATGGACGATTGGGAACTGAAATCGAAGTAATTGAATTCGCTCCGACATTACTTCCAACGATGGATGGTTCTATTGGAAAGGAAATGATGAAAATCTTGAAAAAGGAAGGATTCAAATTTCAAATGGAACATCGCGTTCAGAAGGTTAAAAACAAAGGTAAATCAGTTGTTTTGACTGCGTTGAATAAGAAAAATGAAGAAGTTACTTTTGAAGCTGATTATTGCTTGGTTGCAGTTGGCCGAAAAGCTTATACGGATGGACTTGTTCTTGAAAACGCCGGATTATCAGCCAATGAGCGCGGTCAAGTTGAAGTAAATGACCATTTGCAAACCGTTGTTTCGAATATTTATGCGATTGGTGATGTCGTTCGCGGAGCCATGTTAGCTCACAAAGCGGAGGAAGAAGGTGTTTATGTCGCAGAATTAATCGCAGGTCAAAAACCACATTTGAATTACAACCTGATTCCAGGTGTTGTTTACACATGGCCAGAGGTCGCTGCAGTTGGTAAAACGGAAGAAGAACTGAAAGCTGCAGGAATCGAATACAAAGTTGGTAATTTCCCAATTAAAGCCTTGGGACGGGCTCGTGCAAGTATGGATACAGCAGGATTCATTAAAATTCTTGCTGATAAATCCACAGACGAGGTTCTTGGAGTTCATATGATTGGGCCACGTGTTGCTGATTTGATCATGGAAGCAGTTACCGCCATGGAGTATCGCGCATCAGCTGAAGATATGGCTCGCATTTGTCACCCGCACCCAACATATTCTGAAGGTGTTAAGGAGGCTGCGCTTGCTGCGACGGAGAATCGGGCATTACATGTTTAGTTGAAGATCGCCCCATCAACCATGGAAGGGAGGAAATCGGTTGATTGAATTGAGAGACATCACTGTAATAAAACTTTTTTATTAAAATAATAGGCAAATTCAAAGTTAGAATTTCGATTTGCCCGAAACTTTCCAAAGTACGCTCCAATTCCTACATACGTTCATTTTCCAGAAGCACCTAGGGGTTACATAGGAATGATTCAACCATTTTAATGCCAGCCAGCCGAATAGGCAGGGTTTTCAAATCAGTCACATATCATCCATGCTCAATCCAATAAATTCTTTTTTATAATCGTTTAGGAATTTTATTTCGTTTGATAAAACGGCAACATTTTCCTTCAATTTATCTAGGTTTATTTTTTTTGCCTGCCTTTTGACTTCACCAAAAACAATGATCTTTTTCAATTCGTTCAGGGCAATATAATCAATTTCCATTGTCCCTTTTCGATTCCAGTAATTGCCAATTTGCGTGAATTGTTTTGATTCCTTAGCTCTAGTTCGAAAGTATTTCTCCAATAAGATTCCGCTGTATGTTTCATAATCTCGTTGCACTATTTCTCGAAGTTGATGGTGTGCCTCAATTTCAATCATGTGCTGATATTTGTATATGAATCTGAACCAAAAAATCAGGAAATTATCATCCAAAATGTACTTCATATTCTTAGATTCAGCTGTCAGACTAAAAATAGGAGTTGCTCTTTTAATCAGGTTGAAATCTCGTTCCAATTTCGTCAAATAACCTCCAATTTCACGTTTTAAAATATTTTCTAGTTCACTCCGACGCTGCCTACCCTGAGCGATTTCTGATAAAATACTGAAATAAATGTTGTATTCACGACCAAATTCTTCAACTAGAATATTTTTGCCTTCGTTAAGTAATAAGGAATTTTCGAAAGTTAAATAAGAAATCATTTTATCCTTCGTAAAAGCTTTGTTTTCCATTAAAAGCTGACAATATTTTGCAACACCTCCCGTAAAACAATAAAATGCTAATAAATCTTCCGCTTTATAATTAGGGGAATGATCATGTAATATTTCTTTTAAAACACTTATTTCGAAAGGTTTAACCACTATTTTAAAATTAGCCCGACCAAACAAAGGTTCATTTTTATCTTCAAAAATTTTATACATCAATGAAATGAGCGAACCAGAAACAATCAAATTGATTTTGCTTGTCTTATAGTTTAAATCCCACATGCGCTGCAAATCGCTAAAAATGGATTGATTTATAAATAGAAGTTCTTGGATTTCATCAATAATCAGTGTTAGATTCTCACGTTTGGAATACTCAAATAAGAATTCAAAAATTGAAACAAGTGAAGTTGCTTCCCCTAATTGAGGAACATTTAGTTTTCGTTTAATTTCCTCTTGAAAATCTTGGCATAAGAGTGTTTCTGATTTTCTTGCTACGAAAAAATAAAGAAATGTTTTGTTTTCAAATGTCTTTAAAAGTAATTGAGTCTTACCAATACGCCTTCTACCTGTAACAACTGTAAATTGACCAGACTGTTTTGAACGATCCGCAATTTCTTGTAAATAGGCAATTTCTTTTTCTCTGTTGTAAAATTTATCCATTATAAAAAATATATATTTCCGAAACATATATTTCGGAAATCAAATTTACTGATATTTTTTTTTGAAAATAAAATTTGAATCAACTAAGTGCATTTTTATGTTGATTTAAACACGTGGATTGGAGGCGGATTGTATTTCGTACATTTAATCGATCCGCAAAATAATACGGTAACGGTAAGGAAAATTGTGTTCGAGTAAATTTAGTTTCTTTGGTTATAACCTCCCTTAGTCCTACTCACGGAGGGATATCAAACCTTCTCCCTTGAGAAGAAAAAGTAATGCTTATTAAGACTAAACGATAGTGCAGGGAAATCGAGGAGGAGGGTGACAATTAATAACGAATGAATTTCATAATCCGTTCATAATAGGCTATTTACAATTAAACCAAAATCATTTACATCCGTTTTAACATATTTTTCAAAATTCACTTTTAATTATTCTTAATTTTGCAACGTCTCTAAGGGGTGTCCGAAAGGGCTGAGATTATACCCATTGAACCTGTAAGGTAATGCTTGCGCAGGGAAGATGACTTGAGCTAATTTAAATTGTATAACCACCAAGAATTAGCCCCTTGTTCTTGTTTAATTTTTTAAGAAATGAAAACAAGAATTATTTTTTTTACTGCTACTCTATTTTTGTTCTTGAACAGTCGTGCCCAAAACAAGTTGTTCGGTGAGGTAAAAGACCAAATCAACCAACCATTATCGGGCGTTAAAATTCAAATTGAAAACACCGATTTGTATACACGAACCGATCAAAATGGAAGTTTTACGTTCAGTAATTTAAAACCAACAAACTGTGTTCTAATTGCACAATTTCGTGGGTTTCAGGATGCAAGGATAAACATCAACCCAACAGATTTCAATCAAAAACTATCCATTGTATTAGAAAACAATGCCAAGTCGTTGGAAGAAGTTCAAGTAGGTGCAACGCGAGCCGATCTATTGGCTACTTCCGCAACAATAGTTAAAAGCACCAATCCTATTGAACGAAAGAATTTTGGTCAGGATATACCGATTTTATTGGAATCAGCACCGTCTGTCGTGACAACTTCTGACGCAGGAGCAGGAGTTGGTTACACAGGATTACGAATAAGAGGTGTTGACGCATCTCGAATAAATGTTACCATTAACGGAATTCCAGTAAATGACCCTGAATCGCATGATGTATATTGGGTGAACATGCCCGATTTAGCCTCCTCTATTGAAAATCTACAAATTCAACGCGGTGTTGGTTCTTCAACAAATGGCGCCGCAGCTTTTGGTGCAAGTTTGAATATAAAATCGCAAGATATTTCGAAAAAAGCATTTGGTTCCATTGACAATGCATTTGGATCTTTCAATACGTGGAAAACGACCATTAAAGCGGGAACGGGTTTAATCAATGATAAATTCTCATTGGAAACGCGATTATCCAGAATTGTGTCGGATGGCTATATTGATCGAGCCACCTCGAATCTTCGTTCCTATTATCTTGCCGGTTCATACGTGGGTGAAAAATCGGTTCTAAAAGCAATTTTGTTTAGCGGAAAAGAAATTACATATCAATCTTGGTATGGAACACCTGAATCGAGAATTACGGGTGACGTTGCTGAAATGAATGCTTATGCTGATCGTAATTATTTGTCAGATGAAGAACGAGCGAATTTACTGAATTCGGGCAGAACATATAATTACTACACTTACAAGAATCAAGAGGATAACTACCAACAAGATAATTTTCAATTGCATTTTACCCACTCCATTAAATCTCATTTGATTTTGAATGTTGCTGGACATTACACTTACGGAAGAGGTTATTATGAAGAATACAAAGTAGGTCAGAATCTTTCTAATTATGGAATCAGCCCCGTTGTTGCCGGAGGCGATACGATTTCTTCCACTGATTTAATCCGCAGAAGATGGTTGGATAATGATTTTATCGGAACTGTTTATTCGTTATCTTACAATAAATCAAAAGTCGAAATTACATTTGGGGGATCGGCAAATACATACCTTGGACGACATTTTGGCGAAGTGATTTGGGCGAGAAACGCTTCTGATTCTGAATTAGGTGATCGATATTATGACGAAAATGGACA
>JBIIVA010000270.1:0-6498 GCA_044339705.1 Crocinitomicaceae bacterium | reverse complement strand
TTGACGTTCCTCCTATCGTATTACCTGAACATGTAAAGGTTTTTGCAGTTGCTGTATTGTTTCTAAGGCCATAAAAAACTATAGGTCCATTTGATCCTGTTTGCAGGTTTGTTGCTGTTATACCTCCGATGGTGTTATTGTTACATTGCCAATCGTCTGATGAGAAATTATAAATACCTAAAAACCAAGTTGTACTGGTTGTGGTTGTGGAAAAATTAAGAGATCCGGCCGATGTCAAGCTACCTATGGTGTTGTTATTGGTGTTCGCTAATCCGGAATTGATTATGATAGCAGCAAAAGGAGCTAATGTTGCAGACGACCCATTTGACGTTACATCTGTCAAACTAACCGAGGCAAAAGTGTTATTGTTGATATTGGAAACAGTGCTTTCCGTAATTCCATTATAAAAAATCCCCTGAAATTTACCATTTGAGCCGGTTAAGGCATATGTCCCTGTTTGAGAATTAGATGCGTAACCTATTGTATTTCCAGTAACTGTCATCCCCTGAACTCCATGTGTTGTCTTTGTTTGATTTACATCAATTGCACGGTGGGTTGCACCAGTTGTCCATGCACGCGTGCTGGTTTGGTAGAAACGATTGTTGGTAATAGACCAAGTGTTACAACCTCCATTTATTGCAATTCCTGAACTGGTCACTGCCGCCCCAAAATAATCATAAATATTGTTGTTGTCAATAGTTATACCGCTGTTGACAATAGCAGTTGATGTAGTAGAACCGTTTCCTAGAATAGCTTTAGTCGGCAAATTTGTTCCAGCTGGGCCTATGTTACAATTTGAAATGGTGTTGTTGTCATTTCCTGTCGTTGTACCTGTGCTAAAAAATATAGTACCACCATTTGTAGTCACTGCCATATTTGATGATCCCAAAATGGTGCAATTCGTGATGGTATTATTGGTGGCATCAGCAATAAATCTAATAGTAGATGTACCGCTAGTGGCACTTGCTGTTGTATTTGATATAGTTAAAGAATTACTACCTGTGTTCAAACCATCAATGATCACCCTATCGGCACCATTTAGGTTTATTAGAGGAGTTCCCGCTGCTGGTGCCCCAGATAAAGTTCTTGCCGCACCACCGCTTGGTTGGATGGTTAGTGTATAACCAGAACCTCCAGATTCAGTCCATTGGTTTAGCGAAGTTGCTCCAGTTTCGGTGATATCCGATGTAATGTTCACCAATAAATTCCCGGAAAGTCCACAAGAATTTATTTTCGAGAATAACCCATTTGTGTTGGTTAATGACGTGTACGTTCCATTTGTACCTACGGTTACAGTCCCCGACAATGCCCCATCGCATCCAAATGTTTGCGTGCCACCGGCTGAAGCAGTTCCTGTTAAAGATCCACAACCACTTGAATAACTTACAGTGAGGTTACTTGTAGTGAGCGCGTCAACTGAAATTGTATTTCCTACCGCAGCTCCTGCAGATACGTCAGTTGTAATCCATAAGAATCCTGTCGAATTCGCATCGATACTTTGCGAAAGACTGCTGAATGTTTGTGTGCCTGTTCCTAAACTGGTGGTGATGTCTGTTCCTATTTGGGAAGCAGTAGCTAAACTATTGGACGTATTGTACCACAACTGATATTTTGTCACGTTTGTAGCGGTTGCATTGGTAACAGAAAAATTCAAATTTGAAAGTGTCGCATTCACCCCGTTATTGTTCACCGCCAGCGAGAAAGCATATATGGGTTGTTTAAGGGATCCCTGAGCAAGGGTTGCTGCAGCTACTGCTGGATTTGAAGATGCCAGGGTAACTGTTGCGGAGGAATTCACTGCAATTGTAGCTGTTGCCGTTTGAGTTGCGCATCCTCCGGCGTTCATGGTGTATGTAACCGTGTAAGTATTAGCGCTACTTGTACCTGGTGTTATTTGCCCAGTAGATGCATCAATGGTTAGACCTGATGGAGATGCTGTGTATGTGCCACCGGCAGTTCCAGTTCTCGTTACAGACTGAGCAGCGGCATTTGTACAAATAGGTGTTGAATAGGAAATTGTAGCAGAAGGTAGCGTATTTATCGTTACAGAGGCTGTAGTACTTACCTGCGCACAACCCCCAGCAGCCGCAATTGTATAGGTAACTGTGTAAGGTCCCGGTGTACTTGTACTCGGATTAATAACACCTGTAGAACCCACTATTGAAAGACCTGCGGTTGAGCTGTAAGTGCCTCCACTCGAATTGGTTCCAGATAGTGATGGATTTGCCGAAGTTACGGTTGAACAGTATGGAGTTCCTGTATAGGAGATAGAAGGCACTGGCAATACAGTTTCGGTCACTGTAATTTCATTGGAAACAAGCGCTGTACCACATGTTGGGGTTGATGTACACACCACGTATGAAACACCTGCAGGAAGATCTGAACCCGATGGGGTGTAGGTTGTTCCTGTTGCACCCGAAATGGTCGTTATAGGTCCTGACCCAGAAGTGATTCTATAACCCCATTGTCTGGCTGTGATGGCACCTCCGTTGGTTTCGGATACAGATAATTGTGTTCCTGAACTGTTGCTACAAATAGTTTGGTTGTTTGTTCCACTGACTGTTACAGCTGATAAATTTTGTGAGACTGTTCCGCTAACAGCTACATTTTGCGATGTTGCTCCTGAGCTCACTAAAGTGATATTTCCACTAGAGGGTGAATTTGCAGATAACATCGTTACAAAAATGCTCGTGGAGGATACTGTACCACCAGACGGAACAAGCGAAACTGAACTGGAATAACCCGAACCCGAACTAGTGGATACCTGAAACCCTGTAGGTGCTGTAACAACAAGGTTATCTGTTAAATTTGCTCCCGTTACTGTGAAGGATTGTGGACTGCTTGCAACGTTTTGACAACCTGTAAAAGCCGTTAATGAACTAGCAGAAGGCGTAATTGTTGGACACGCCGTATTCACATTCCACAAGGAGTATACTTGTTGCGCAGAACATGAAGGTGAAGAACTTGAATGCGTGGCCCTTAGTTGTATTTGTCCGGTTGCACCAGTGGTATTGATACTAATTACACCAGAACCATTTGGCGTTGCTGAAGTCCAGGAAGAACCTCCATCTAAACTGACTTCATAGGTGTTTAAACTACCACCCGTACCGTCTGCTACAGTAACTGAGCCAGTACCTCCGGGACAAATGGTTGCATTTGAAACGGTGGCAGTCATTGTTGATTGCGTGTTGCCCACACATGGTGAAGTGGCATTTGCGGTCAAGGTAAAAGTAATTGTACCTGTATAAAGTGCATTGGATGGCGTCCAGGTTGCATTTAAGTCTGCATTGTTTGGACTAAAAGCACCTGGTTGGCTTGCTGCCCAGGTAATTGAACTTTGATTGGTTGCACTGCCCGCTAATTGGATAGCTGCACCCATTAAAACAGTATTTTGATCGGGTCCTGCATTGGCGGTTGGTGCATTGACAACAGTTGCTGCAACTTGCGTGCGTGAGCTAGACAAACAGCCTGTGGTTGTATTACGTGCCTCTGCAAAATAATTGGTTGTTTCAGAAATGCTTGGGGTAGTGTAACTTGTATTACCCGCTAAGAGCGCTGTACCCCCACTTGCAGCGGCATACCAATCTATGGTTGCGCCAGGACTTGCCGTTGCACTTAATACCATGGTTCCTGCACCGCATCGACTTGCAGGTGTTGATCCTGTAATTGTTGGAAGTGCATTTATCGTTATAGAAGCAGTAGTTTGAACTTGTGCACAACCACCTGCAGCTGCAATGGTATACGTTACTGTGTAAGCCCCAGCCGTGCTTGAACCTGGAGCCACATCACCAGATGAACTATTAATAGAAAGTCCTGCCGCAGAACTATAAGTTCCACCTGAGGTGCCTGTTAAAGTTGGACTCACAGAAGAAACCGAAGCACAGAATGGACCACTATTATATGCTATTGTTGCAGCAGGCAACACTGTTTCAGTTACAAGAATTTCATTGGAAATAACTGCTGCACCGCATGTTGGTGTTGAGGTACAAACAATGTATGATACGCCATCAAGTAAATCAGAACCCGATGGTGTGTAAGTTGTTCCTGTAACACCGGATATTGCTGTAATAGCGCCACCTGGTGAAGTTCTAAAACCCCATTGACGCGCAGTTATAGCCCCTCCATTCGTTTCTGAAACGGATAATTGCGTACCCGTACCATTGCTACAAATAGCTTGATTGTTCGTACCGCTGAGTGTTACGGCAGATAAGTTTTGGGCGACCGAACCACTAACTGCTACATTTTGCGTTACTGCACCTGAACTAGCCAACGAAATGTTTGCACTCGCAGGCGTAGAAGCTGAAAGCATACGAACATAGATGGTTGTCGACGCTACTGAGCCACCTGATGGAGTAAGAGAAACTGAACTAGCAAAACTAGTTCCTGAAGTTGTAGAAACCTGAAATCCGGTTGGTGCTGAAATGAGAATGTCATTTACCCCTAAATCCGTTCCGGAGACTGTGAAGGATTGCTCGCTGCTCGCAATGTTGGTACAAGCACTGAAAGCCGATAAGGAGTTGGTGGATGGAGTGATTACCGGACACGCATCTACAGTTAATGCAGTGGCTGTATTCGTTGCAGATGTCGTGCACCCGTTGCCTGTAGCTGTGCGATACGTTCTAAATTGAATCGTTCCTGCGACAGCTGAAACGGCACTGCTATAAGTTAGCCAACCCGAGCCATTGTTATATTCGATTACATCGGCAATGGTGCCTGTTCCACCTGATCCACCACTTACACTGGCAGACACACTTGTTCCGGAGCAAAAAGGTCCAGCGGCAGGATTGCTCGTAACCGTGCCTGCGTTGGGTAGGGCAACTACGGATACTTGAACGGGCGTGGTATAGGCAGAATAGCAAACCAATGACCCGTTTGTAGAAACTGTGCGTCTTTGATAGCTCGTTGTAGACGATAAACTTGGCGCTTGGTAAGTTGACAAGTTAGCGCTACCTATTGTGGCATAAGAGCCAGAGGCGTTGGTTTGCCACTCGTAGGAAATTGTTCCTGTTCCTGTTCCATTGGCTGTAGAGGTAAATGCTGTCGGGGTTGCACCGCTACAAATGGTTTGATCCGCGCCAATGGAGCCGGCAGTCGGCAAAGCGTTTAGATTCAAGTAAAATGACTGATCTTTGCAACTTACTGCACATATTCTGCAATTAGAATTATATGCTCTACGAATGAACATAAAATTCGTTTTCCCAGGAAAATCTGATTGAGGATTGTAGTTCGTAAGAGAAGTTCCGCTTCCCTGCACGCCACCAACGGCATTCAATAAATTATTACTCAATGGCCAATCGCTTATTGAAGGAGCTCCAGAGGAAACCCAATTGCCATAAGTTCCTGTTCCAGGCGCACCTGAAATTAACTCCCCACAATACCAAACAACACCCAATGAGCCTGATCCAGCTGTCGGTGATACTAAGTTGTTCGCAGTTATGGTAGAACCCGCACAGATTGATAAAGTACTTCCGTCGGTTATTTGAACATTATTTGTATTTTGAATGGTACCTGCTGTTGCATCAGCATTAACGGTAATTGGCAAATCTGCAGTTGTAATATTATTAGTTTGACCAGCGCAGCCAAAGGCAGAATTACGAGCAATATACCATTGACCTGGAGTATTTATTACAGCGGATGGCAGCGCAGAAGAAGAATTTGACGTAGGACCATCATACATTTGCCAGGTCACATTACTCGGACCTCCGCGATAATAAAAGTAGTAATCTGGCCCTGCAGATGCCGGAGAACCGGTTGTTGCTGCTGTAACATTGGTTATGTTGGTTGCTGTTCCAACACATATCGAAGTAGGAACAGAAACAGCACCAGAATTGTTGGCTGTTGATTGCACTGTTACATTTCTTGAAACAGTAACTACTTGATTAGCTGCGCAACCTGTACCACTTTGACCAGCATTCGCAATGGTATAAGAATAAGTAATTGTAGCCGTTCCCGCTGCAACGCCAGTAACAACACCACTGCTATTCACTGTGGCAACATTTGTGTTGTTAGAAGACCAAGAGCCACCTGGATAGGTGTTTGCATAAGTTACCGTGCCACCTGAACAAATAGTTTGAGTGCTGCTGGTAATGGCCGGTAAAGAAGCTGCTTGATTTGCATAAATAACAACACGACCATGCTGCCCCTGGGCATACTTACCACCTCCCCCATATGCTGAACCATTATCAGTATCAGTATAATTACCTGCATTATTCCAGTTTTGGGTTCCTGAGCCTTGCTGACCTGCATTGGAAGATGTAGAGGTAAATCCGGTCATATATGATGAACCACCACCACCACCACCGCTATTAGACCCACCACCACATCCTCCTTCACCACCACCATAACCACCACCACCTCCTCCACCAGAATTATTTGCATTTTGCCCTGCTCCCCCATTTCCCCCTATACCATTTGTGTAACTCGTTCCATTTGCTCCAGCTCCGGCACCATTTCCTCCAGTTCCATTTGATTGACCTCCATTTCCTCCACATGTGTTAT
>JBIIVA010000146.1:0-6538 GCA_044339705.1 Crocinitomicaceae bacterium | reverse complement strand
AACTTCTTTCTATCTTTTGATAATTGAACTCGGTGAATTTCAAAATTACCTGAAGTCAATTGCTCTCTTGTATCATTTTCAAGATTCATCAAATATAAATGAGAATAGCCTGTTTGTTCCGATTGGAAATAAAACGTTCTCCCATCTTCAAGCCAATCGAGGGTTCCCATTTCAGAATTCCAAGATGAAATTCCCGGACCACCAATCCAAGCTTCATCATGTTGATGTTCGAGTTCTCTAACCTTTGCTTTTTCTAAATCAATTAAAACAATCCAACGATCTTTGTTGTCCGCGCTGCGTAAATCACACAAAGCCCAATTCTGAAACCTGGAGAAAACAACGGGTTGTAAAAATAGATTTCGGTCTTTCTCGAAAACTTCTTTTCCCGTTGAATCCAAATAAAGTGGTTTCTTGCGAATATCAGTAAGACGTGAAAAATCCAATGAAATCAAAGTGTCTCTTTCAAATTGATAAATTGCCATTGTCTGATTTGGTTCATTGGAACTCACTTTTGAACGAGCAGAAATAGATTTTGTGAAGCCATCAGCTGTGACAAACTGTTCAAATGAAGTTGGATTGTCCTCATCGTTGTGAGAAGAAATTATCACCACATATTTTCCATTCTGACTAATTTGCAGAGGCTCTTGTCTTCCTGCTCCGAGATATATTGTCCTGGGTAATTGAAACAAGTTAGATTCTTGTTTTTTATTCCATTCTGTTCGGCTATTTTTATCTCTAATGAATCGAAATAATTCGGTTTGCTGTTTCAATAGGAAAGTAGAATCCTTTTTGGAATCTTTTTCATTTCCGTTCTGAAAATTGGTAATTTGAACAATTGAACTGATTCCATTATGCTCAGTATATCGAAAAAGATTCAATCCTTTTTGAAAAACGAGATCCTGTTGCTGCCCAACACTTTTGGGACTAATCCTTGATAAATTGAAAATCGACTCATCAGATTGAAAAACGAGTTCGTATTTGCCTGTTTTTTTTTCTAATTTAACCAAGCTTGTTCTGGAAACAATAAATTGATTAGTGCATACTCTTTGATTATAATCAAAAGAAAAAACTTCAGCTTCAGCTTGATTTTTTCCGGTTAATTTCTTTTTTTCTTTTGTTCCGATGTCGAATAGGTAGGTTGAATAACTCAGCTCTTTATCTTCATTTGCGTCGAAATAGATTTGTGTCCCATTGAAATTCCAACGCTGATTTTCAGGAAGATAACCAACAAAATCATGTCCTTTCATGATTTCCTTTAAATCCAACTGTGCGAGCAAAACACAACGATTCAATAAAACACTTAATCCAATTAAAATGAACTTATTCATGGTCTAAAATTAAGATTCTTACCTTCAAAAAACACCTATTTTCGTTAAAAATATTTCTCTTCGCAATGAAAAACGTAATTTCGTTTTGGAAATGAAGCATATCAAGAAATTATTAGCAAGAATTCTCAGTCAAAAAGCCTATTTAAGAACTTTACATCGCGCATTTTACCTAATGTACGACCTTCGATTGTTATGGGGTGACAAACGATTTAAATATCATTACCTCATTCGAAAAATCATCCAGGAAGATTTTGTGGTGGTTGACATCGGTGCAAACCTCGGTTATTTCGCCAAAAATTTCTCCCGTCTAGCCAAAAAGGGTAAAGTTATCGCAGTTGAACCTGTTCCTATTTTTTATAATACATTGATTCATTTTTTAGGAAATAAAACAAATGTTGAAATCCACAATGTAGCATTAGGAAAAGAGGAAGGAATAATTACGATGGTGATGCCTGAGTCTGATGGATTTATTCGAACCGGATTGCCTCATATAGCTTCAACTGAAGAAGAGAAAAAGAACCATAAAACGCAAGAAGTCAAAATTGTGAGCGCCAATGAATTTATCGGAAACATTCCTAGAATCGACTACATTAAGTGTGACATTGAGGGATACGAAGGCATTGTTTTTGAAGAAATTAAGTACATTTTAGAAGAAAAACGTCCATTGGTTCAATTAGAAATTTCTGACCAAAATAAAGATCAATTGCTAAAATTATTCAAGGAGATCGACTACATGCAATATGGAGTATCTAACTTTAAGTTTATTCAAGAATATGGCAATCAAAAGGAAGAAGGTGATTACCTTTTTATTCCGAGTGAAAAGCTCAATTATTTCTTAAAATTAATTGAATGAAACTTCGCTCACTATTCTTTTGCTCCATCTTCTTTATCGTTATTGGATGTAAAAAAGGAGCAGGGACTTTCACAATTAAAGGAACTATTACCGACGAAACTTTTAATTCAGGACTTTCTGGCGCAACAATTCAATTGTATAAAGTTCCCGTGGCCTCAAATAATGAAATATTGGTTGAGTCAAAAACCTTATCTCCAGAGGGCACATACAGTTTTACATTTCAAAGAGAACCAGTAGAAAAGTACATCGTTCGCGTCAACAAAAATCTTTATTTCCCCATTGAAAGTTTCGTTTATTACTCGTCACTAAGCGTTGAAAATGATAATATTCGAAATTACGGAACCAAAGCAAAATCATGGGTGGAATTAAGATTTTTAAATTCCTCTCCTATTTCCACAGATCATTTTCGTTACATCAAGCAGCAAGGTTTGGCTGGCTGCAATGAATGTTGTCCAATTACCGAACAAGATTATTATGGTGCACTTGACACCTCTATTTATTGCATTAATCAAGGAAATTCGATTTATTCCATTTACTATTGGGTTATTGGAACAAATAATCAAGGCTTGTTGCAAGCTAATACAACTCCTTTTGATACCACGGAGATTTATTTATCCTATTGATAAATTCTTTTTTAAAGCAAGTACAAATATCTATTAAATACATTTCTGCTAGGAAAATGGAATTTAATAATGTTATCAACATTTCAAATTTTTGAAATAGGTAGAAGTACGTTTTTCTGTAAAAAAAATACTTTTTGGATAATCTTACAGCAGGAACAACTGATACACCTCACTCATTGTTTTGTTCGATTAAACATGGTTTTTTAACGTTTCTTAAAAGATTTCAACAAATGAAATTCATAAAAGTCATGGATTCTATGAACTTAAGTTTGCAAAAAGAAACTCGAAAAAGTATAAATAATCCAAATAATTAGATAAGTCAACTAGTTGATTTTAAACTGAATTTTGCCATGGAAAAGAACAGATTGATTACTGAATTTAACAACCAAGCAATTATTTTAAAAATGACAAACTACATACACTATTTTCTGACTTATTCTCCAATTGTCGGAGCTTTGTTTGGTGGATATTACTTATCCAATGTTTTAATGAAAGAAGGCAAGCCAATCAAAAAAATAATTTATTTGATTTTCATTTTCTCGGCCATCTGTTCTATTTATGCGTTTAGTATTACCAAATTTCAAAATGTAAATCAACAATTTGTCCAACAGCATTTTGAATGGCTCGATGAAAAAATAACCTTCGTTTACCTATCTGTCAGCTCGTTGACACTACTTGGTTTTTTATCTCTCATTGGACTTTTCTTTTTTCAAGGTAATTATTCTAAAGAAATTTCATTGGGAATTGTCATGTCGATTTTAGCTTTTTTCAGTTCCATTTTCTCTATTCGGTCCGAATACATTCACCCCAGTTGGAAATTTTACACCACTTATTCCGATTTTAAAACAAAACAAACTAATACCAATTTACATTACTATGAAAAAATTAGAAAATAAAATCGCCTTAATAACAGGCGTAGGATCTGGCATTGGAAAAGAAATCATGTTACTTTTTGCAAAAGAAGGATGTAAAGTAATAGCCACAGATAAATCCGAATTACGCATTTCAGAGTTAAAAAAAGAAACAAGTTCATTTGAAGGTAACCTTAAATTGTTTAACGGAGATGTATGCGACCCAAAGCATATTGATGATCTTATAACTAATTGCTTGAATGCCTTTGGAACTATTGATATCTTGATTAATAACGCCGGTGTAATGGACAATTTCGAAGGGGTTGATGCAGTGGACGAAGCCGAATGGAATAAAGTCTTCAACATCAATGTACATGCTCCTTATCGATTGATGCAACGTACAATCAAATTATTTCTGAATAAAAAATCTGGGAACATCATCAATATTGCATCGATTGGTGGATTATTTGGTGGTCGCGCAGGCGCTGCATATACAGCAAGCAAATTTGCATTAGTTGGGCTCACGAAAAACACGGGATATCTATACGCAAAGAAAGGAATACGTTGCAATGCAATTGCGCCGGGTGCAGTAGAAACACATATATCAGAAACCATCGATTATTCGAAACTCACGGAAGAAATTAAAGACAGAATTATGCCAGGATTAGTTCTAAACCCCAGAAATGGAAAACCAATTGAAATTGCCAAGATTGCTCTTTTTCTAGCATCTGAAGACTCAAGCTTCATAAATGGAAGTGTTTTGGTCGCAGATGAAGGATGGACAGCTTACTAAAATTCAGTTTTACTAAAAATTTACAACATAAAATCAAATATATACAACAATAAAAGAGCTGATAATCAAGAACTTTGAACTATTAATAACAATTAAAATTTTCACAATGGAAACAAAAACAAAATTAAAAGCTAAACCAAAAAAAGCAACGGAAGAATTCAAAATTACAGGAAATTGGGTAGAGCAAGCAAAATCATTGAAAGCTAAATTTCCAAAACTCACAGATACAGATCTGAAGTTTGAAGCAGGTAAAGAAGATCAACTTTTATCTCGATTGGCAACGGCCTTGAATAAGAAAAAAGATGAAGTAATAAACTTAATTAAAAAGGGCGCCACAAAATAAAATTACCACTCACTGAATTAATGAATCTGTCTGACAAATACAAACAATTAATTCAGTTTATCAACCACCAGCCCTTTTTAACATGAATATGTTCCGAAATCGACTTAATTTAAATTGAATCAGTTGACATTGGAGTTGATTTCGGGCATTTCATGAAAAAATTAGTAACTTTTTAATAATCAATCAAATATAAAAAAATGGAAACACCAACACCAACAAGAAACAACACCACTACACTCGTTACGGTAGCATTAGCAGCAGCAGCAACAGGAGCACTTTTAGGAATTCTTTTCGCGCCAGATAAAGGAAGTGTAACAAGAAGTAAATTGAGCGGCCGAGCGCGTCAAATCGCTGGTAATCTTTCAGAAACATTAGGTATCAGAAGACATTCAGAAGAGCATGCGAAGACACCTGCACCTGGAATTGATCACATTTAAAAAAGTAATCGCCTGAGGTCTCCTTTGACTTAACATGAATCCACTATACCCAAGATTGATTACAATCAATCAATTATTTAAACTTCAGGCGATTTAATCCCGGTGGTAAAATGCCGGGATTTCTTAAACCTTAAAATAAACAAAGATGACGAATTCATCCTTATCCGAATTTTCAGAACATCTCAAACAATATGTTCGAACAACCATCGAAATTATCAAACTTGAATTGATTGAGCGTACTGTAATCATTTGTTCTTTCATTTTAATTCAAACCTTAAAATGGATTCTTTTTGCCATTGGTGTTTTCATGTTTAGTATTGGAATTGCCATCTACATTTCAGACAAGTCTAGTTCATTTGCATTAGGATTTGGCGCAGTAGGTTTATTTTATTTAATACTTGCCATTTTATTCTCCTTATTTAATCAAAAAAATATGGAGCAAGCCATTCAAAATAAAATCATTAAACACATTTTTAGCGACGAACACCAGATTAAACTTTAAAATAATTCAACAAAAATGAAAGAGCTCAGACAACGCATTAATGCCCTTCATATCTTGCAAAGTGAACAGGAAAAAAAATTAATTCAATCCATTGAAGGAACCATCGAATCCGTTTCACCAACATCTTTAATTAAGACTACTATCGGAACTTTTTTCAAGGATAAAGATGTAAAAGAAACTTATCCCAAACTTGCCATGCGTCTGCTATTTGGAAATATAATCGATCGGATAATCAGTAAAAATTCACCTATAAACGAACCGATTAAAGACCTCGTAGCTGTGAAATTGGTTAATGTGCTTTTTAATAATGATTCACAAAAAGAAGTAATCCTAAAAGAAAGAAATCACATTTAAAAATCGAATAAATTGAATGAGGATGGAGCGATTGAAGGTGAAAAAGGAAGGAATTCTGCTTGAAAAAACGAATCTTTATTTTGAAAATGAAGCCGTTTTTAATCCGGCTGTAATTGAAGAAGATGGAGTTATTCATTTATTCTATCGTGCTTTAAGCAAAGGAGATTTTTCAACGATCGGATATTGTCAGTTAGACGCTCCTATAAACATTAAAAAAAGAAATGAAATTCCTTTACTTCTTCCTCAATTCGACTTCGAGAAGAAAGGCCTAGAGGACCCCAGAATTGTAAAAATCGATGACCTATTCTATCTAACATATACTGCTTTTGATGGTATTAACGCCCTTGGTGCTTTGACTTTATCGTCGGATCTTAAAGAATTTCAACATTGGGGACTTATCACGCCTTTGATGCTCGAAAATGATGACGAATCAACTAATTTTGAGCGCATTGCA
>JBIIVA010000018.1:0-23107 GCA_044339705.1 Crocinitomicaceae bacterium | reverse complement strand
AGAATCTAGGCGCAGTTCATTAAGGCATATACAAAATACCAATATGACTGCAACGAAGAAGATGATTCTTTTCTGGCTATCGAACAAAAATATGCATTTCAAAAATCGAGATGCACGTTTTTTCCAGAAAACAACTCGAAAACCTTGCGCTTGTAATCTCAATTACTACTTTATATTGCTATAAATCAATAGGTTCGAGTTTTTCAGCAAGCCCTATTTAGGACGCTATTGGCACAACATATAAAATTATATTGAAAATTCCTAAAATATGTTAATAAAAAAGCAGGTTGTTGTAACCTGCTCTACACTGATTTATATGAAAAAACGATATATTAAAGAAGCATCGCCACTGGATTCTCCAAGTAGTTTTTAAACGTTTGAAGGAAAGAGGCTCCCATTGCACCATCTACGACACGGTGATCGCAAGAAAGAGTAACTTTCATGACATTCCCTGGAACAACTTGACCGTTTTTCACAACTGGAGCTTCGTTGATTCCACCAACTGCGAGAATACAACTATCAGGTGGGTTTATAATTGCTGTAAAAGACTCAATTCCGAACATACCTAAGTTTGAAATAGTGAACGTATTCCCCTCCCAATCGCTTGGTTGAAGTTTTTTATCTTTCGCGCGTTTAGCGTAATCTTTTACCTCAGAAGAAATTTGAAGCAATCCTTTTGTGTCCGCAAATCGAATAACAGGAACTAAAAGTCCTTCGTCCACAGCAACAGCAACACCAATGTGAACGTGATCATTTCGTCTAATAAAATCTCCCATCCAAGCGCTGTTTACATTCGGGTGCTGTTTCAAGGATAGAGCTACCGCTTTGACAACCATATCATTGAAAGACACTTTGACTCCTTCCATGGTATTTAATATTTTTCTCGCTGCAATGGCATTGTCCATGTCGATGCTTAAAGTCAAATAGAAATGTGGAGCGGTAAATTTACTTTCTGCTAATCTTCTTGCGATGGTTTTACGCATCTGACTAACCGTTTCATCATGGAAAGATTCTGTTCCGGATGGTGCTGCAGCAAATGTTCGATCTGCCGGAGTATAAGGCGTATAGTGATCTACATCTCGTTTGACAATTCTTCCACCATCACCGGTTCCTGCCACAGCGCTAATGTCAATTCCTTTTTCCTCTGCTAATTTTTTTGCAAGAGGAGATGCAAAAATACGATCAGAACTTGAAGCAGGCGGCACACTTATTTTCTGTGCTACAGGGGTAATTTCTTTAATGGGTTCCTGTTTCGGTGTTGGAGCAGTCGGTTCAGCTTTTAGCGATTCAGGTTCTTTGGCAGTCTCAACTGCCGGTGTAGGAGTTACTGCTAGTAACCCTGAAATATCCTCTCCTTTTTCACCAATTATTGCAAGGATTGAATTTACTGGTGCAGCTTTACCAGTTTCAACTCCGATGTGAAGTAACACACCATCATAAAACGATTCAAACTCCATTGTAGCTTTGTCCGTTTCAATTTCTGCTAAAATTTCACCTGCCTTTACCGAATCACCAACTTGCTTATTCCAGGCTGCCACAACTCCTTCAGTCATCGTGTCACTTAATTTGGGCATGTAAACTACTTCTGCCATAATACTCTTTATTTTGAACTAATTAATATTCTCTAATATAGGGATAATCTTGCTGAACATAAACATCTTCATACAATTCATGCGGTTCGGGATAAGGCGAATTTTCAGCAAATTCAACAGACTCTTCCACTTCTTTTTTCACCCAATTATTAATTTCTTCAATCTCTTTTTCAGACAAAAATTTATTGTCACGTATGACATCCAAAACATGCTCAATGGGATCTTTTTCCATCCAGTCATTAACTTCGTCTTTGGTCCTGTACTTCTGTGGATCCGACATCGAATGTCCTTTGTATCGGTATGTTCGGATATCTAAAAGAGTTGGCCCATCACCACGACGAGCACGATTAGCGGCTTCTTCAATAGCATCATGAACATCTTCAGGACTCATTCCATTTACAATTTTTGATGGCATTTCATAAGAAAGTCCAATTTTCGAAAGATCAGTTACGTTGGTGGTTCTTTCTACAGATGTCCCCATTGCATAATTATTATTTTCAATAATAAAAATTGCCGGGATTTTCCACATCATAGCCATGTTAAAAGTCTCATGAAGAGCACCTTGGCGAACTGCTCCATCTCCCATGGAAACAAAAACTACGTTATCTGTTCCAAGGTATTTCTCTGCGAAAGCAACTCCGGCACCCATAGGAATTTGAGCCCCCACAATTCCATGGCCTCCCATAAAATTCTTTTCTTTATCAAAAAAGTGCATGGAACCTCCTTTTCCCTTTGAGCAACCTGTTTTTCTCCCAAAAAGTTCAGCCATCAAAACACGAGGGTCAGTACCCAAAGCAATTGGATGAGCGTGATCCCTGTAAGCAGTCATGTGTTTATCAGAAGACCTACATGCACTCGCAGTTCCAACCACAATAGCTTCTTGACCGATGTACAAGTGACAGAATCCACCAAATTTTTGTTGAATATATAGTTGACCTGTTTTCTCTTCGAATTTTCGAATCAATAACATGTCTTTGTACCATTTGACATAGGTTTCTTTCGGGAATTTCAACTCTATTTTTGAATTTTTTTTCGTATTCGATCCTTTTTCAGAACTCGCTGTTTTATTTGGCATTTTGAATAGTTTTAAACAAGGACAAATATAAAAAGGAATTTTAACTTAAACACATAATGTCATATTAACACTAAGTATATTTCAATTAAGATTCAAATTCAGTATATCTTTAACTTTATTTAATGGAATTTCAACATTTGGAGCTCCTGCCGAATATGGCCCTATTTCATAGGAATTGTATACAAACACGACTTTTTTATCAGTAAAATAAAAATTGTTATTTGATTCCAATCTTCCTTCAATAAACCAACCTGAATCTTGTAAATTTTCATTTTGAGAAACTCCGATACTTTTTCTGAAATAAGAATCAATAAGCGCGTTCAATTTCTTTTCACTCGTGAAAAAATCTCTGATTCCCAAAGTTTTTCCTGTTTTTTTATCAATCAAATAATGACTTTCAAATCCATTTCCGTGAGCGCCGCCAGTAAATGAATAGGTAAACGTTTCCAAATGTACGAATTCTGTTTTCGAATCATCAATGTGAATGGAATCCATCAACGACCAAGGCATATAATTTTCATCTACATGAGAAAAACTTATTTTAAATTCCGTTAAAATGTCATCAAAGTATTTTTTAGAAAGATTTGATGTGATATTTTCTACCTCAGATTCTTCAAATTCATTTTGAATAGATTCTGAAATTAGCTCATTTACTGACTTATAATATGAAGGCGACTTTTCATCCAGAATGAAATACTCGAAATAAATACTCGAAGTTTCAGAATTTTCACCTGCTGACAGTGTTTTTTCAACCTTACCTTTAATTATATCAGAATTGAATGATTTTTGGGAAATTTCATTTTTTAATGTATCAGCATCTAACCCATCGGTTGAGGTCGAATTATTTTCACTCGTTTTTTGTTCTCCACATGAAACTAGGAAAAATAATGATGAAAGAAGAAAATAACTAATTGGATGTCTCATTTTTTGACCGTTTCAAAGATTGATAAATCAATACAACTCCCCAAATAACTAGAGGAATACTTAAAAGTTGCCCAGTATTTAAGAACCAAACGTCATCCCGAGCGGTTTGTCCTAACTTGACAAATTCAACAATAAAGCGAGCACCGAAAATAAATATTAAAAAGCATCCAAAAACGAAACCGGGTTGTTTCCATTTCTCTTTCTTCCAATATAGAAATAATAGAACGAGGAAAGCGATAAAGTAGCAAATTGCCTCATAAAGTTGAGCAGGATGTCGCACCGGAATCATTTCCCAAGGACAGTCATATGGATAAGCACAATCGTGATGTAAAAAACGAAAACCCCAAGGCACGTTGGTAATATCGCCTACCATTTCATGATTCACTAAATTCCCTAATCGAATAAATGTTCCACCAATTGCAATGGGAGCTGAAATTCGATCTAAAATCCAGATAAATGGTTTTTGAACAACTTTTTTGGAGAAAATATAAAGTGAGATCAAAATCACAATCGCAGCACCATGACTTGCCAATCCTCCTTCCCAAATTTTGATGATATCTTCCGGATGCGAGAAATAACCTCGTTCAACTAAAAAGCCATTTTCATATCGATCAAAATAGGGACCATAGAATAAAACATGACCTAATCTGGCACCAACAATCGTTGCAATAACCATGTAGGCAACAAGTTTATCAAGAACATCCTCCTTGATTCCCTCTTGCTTAAACATCCGTTTTACGACAAAATACCCTAAAGCTAGCCCAGTAACGAATAATAGACCATAAAGGTTTGGGGTTCTATATCCATCAATGATTTCTGAATCTACTGACCAATTGATTGCTAAAAACACGATTAACTTTGAATTGATTGTTCAACCAAAGATAGTGGTTTTTGGTTATTAGCCTTAAACTTTAGTTTTTCAGACCTTCCTTTTTTGAAAATCTTGTTGCTATTATTTAAACCTTTTCTTCGTTCTTTTTGCTCTGCTTCAGGTAAATGTATCATTTCAAAGCATTCATCGGAACAACAATTTTCCATTTTGGACTTGCATGTATCACATTGAATAAAAAGCAAATGGCACGCATCGTTTTTACAATTGGTATGAGAATCTGCGGGAGATCCACATTGATGACATACCGAAATAATATCTTCAGAAATTCGCTCGCCACGGCGTTCATCAAAAACAAAATTCTTTCCAATGAATTTATTGTCAAGACCTTTTTCCTTACAATCATTGGCGTACTTAATGATTCCACCTTCCAATTGATGAACGTTTTTAAATCCTCGATGCTTGAACCAAGCGGAAGCCTTTTCGCAGCGAATTCCTCCTGTTCAATACATTACGATATTTTTATCTTCGTTTCCTTTTAAATAAGTTTCTTCAATAAATGGTAGAGATTCACGAAACGTATCAACATCAGGTAAAATGGCACCTTTGAAATGCCCAACTTCTGATTCATAGTGATTTCTGAAATCAATCAAAATCGTGTTTGAGTCATCGGTTAGTTGGTTGAATTCCTCGGCAGACAAATGTTTTCCTTTGTTGGTAACATCGAACGTTGCATCATTTAATCCATCTGCTAAAATCTTATCACGGACTTTTATTTTCAACTTCAAAAAAGGAAATTCAGCTTCGGAATCGTCAACAGCGAAGTTTAATCGAATGCCATCTAAAAATTCAATTTGATAAAGATCTTCTCTAAATTGACTCAAATTTTCAGTTGGAACTGCAATTTGAGCGTTGATTCCTTCGTGAGCTACGTAGGTTCTTCCTACGACATCCAATTTCGACCACGAAAGAAAAAGATGATCTCTGAATAAGCGAGGATTGGCTATTTTGGCATATTGATAGAAAGAAATAGTCACATATTTATGACCAACTTCACGCAATTGCATTTCCAATTCCTCCTTATTTAACGTATTCCACAGTTGCATGCTATGTTGTTTTAAATAATTAGGAATGGCAAAGTTAATGAGTTTTTGGGTACTTGCAATTTTTGGTTTTGGTTTTCGAAAGACTAGGTGAACAAATGACTTGAGTAATCTTGGATTTTAGGAGGGAATGACTTAATGATAAAAGACTTAAGCACAAATGACTAGATGACTTTAGGATTTTTACTTGTTCGCAACGCTCGCTGTCAAATTTCTAACTTTTCAATAAAATATAAAATGTCTGAAGAACTAAAAGCATGCCCGTTATGCATGTCACCTTATGGATATGAGACGGGAGAAAATCAATACAATTGTCCAGAATGCTCATTTTAATGGACTATCGAAGAAAGTTTAGCAGAAAGCGATGAAAATGTTGTGTTGGATGCTAATGGTGCTGTTTTGCAAAATGGAGATTCTGTCATTGTAATCAAAGATTTATCAGTTAAAGGTGGTCCTAAAAACATCAAAGCGGGAACGAAATTAAAAAACATTCGATTAACCTATGGAGACCACAATATCGATTGCAAAATGGATGGTTTTGGAGCTATGGCTTTGAAATTGGAGTTTGTAAAAAAGGCGTAGTTTAGGTTAATTAGAAGTTTATAATTGCGAGTTCAAAACGATTTATTCTAAACTCACAAGGCTATAACAATAGTTATCCACTCGCAACTATCCACTAACACGCTCGCAATTAATACCTAAACCGCAACACTGTGCTCCCTTAAGGCATCATTCAAAGAAGTTTTTAAATCTGTTGATGCTTTTCTTTTTCCTATGATTAAGGCACAAGGAACCTGAAAATCTCCGGCAGGAAAAGTTTTTGTGTAAGAACCTGGAATCACAACACTTCGTTCGGGAACGTATCCTCTAATTTCAATAGGTTCATTTCCCGTAACATCAATGATTCTGGTTGATTTTGTCAAAACAACATTTGCTCCAAGAACTGCTTCTTTTCCAACACGAACTCCTTCTACTACGATACAACGAGAACCTATAAATGCGTCATCTTCGATTATTACAGGAGCTGCTTGCAAAGGTTCTAATACGCCACCGATTCCAACTCCACCGCTTAAATGAACGTTTTTACCGATTTGCGCGCAGCTACCAACAGTTGCCCATGTGTCTACCATCGTTCCAGAATCAACATATGCTCCAATGTTCACATACGACGGCATCATAATCACACCAGGTGCAACATAAGCTCCATAACGTGCGATAGCATGAGGAACCACGCGAACACCCAATTCTTTGTAATTGCGTTTCAAAGCCATTTTATCGTGAAATTCAAACGGACCTACTTCAATGGTTTCCATTTTGCGAATTGGAAAATACATTACCACGGCTTTTTTCACCCATTCGTTCACTTGCCAATCTCCATTATCCAAAGGTTCAGCAACACGTAAAAGCCCCTTATCAATGTCTTCGATCACAGTTTCAATAGCTTGAATCGTTTCAGCGTTTTGTAGTAAGGAACGATCTTCCCAGGCAGCTTCAATTAATTGTCTCATTTTCAGTTAAAAATTGTTGGTTTGAACATTTGAATTTTCTTCTTTAGGAACGAAAAACAGAAAAATAAATCCAAGTAAAAAGAAGGTTCCAACAGAAAAAATTGAATAACGAATATTATCAAATAAATATTCGGTTAATGCGAAGAAAGCAGTTCCGAATACAATTCCAATTTTCTCTGTTGCATCATAGAATGAAAAGTAACTGGCGTGATCCGTTGTTTCAGGAAGGAATTTCGAATATGTAGATCTCGCGATTGCCTGAACGCCTCCCATGACCAATCCAACAGAAGCTGCTAACAAATAAAATTCAGTGGGTTTATGGATGAAAAAAGCGCAGCAGCATATGATTATCCAAATGCCAACTGAGATAATCAATGCTCGAATATTCTTTAGTTTAAGTGCAAGCAAAGCCATAATTTTTGCACCAATAGCTCCTAGTAATTGAATCAATAAAACGGCAATGATCAATCCCGATTTTCCGCTCTCTCCGGGCCATTCAATCGCCTTTGCAGCAAAAACAGTAGCCATTAACATGACCGTTTGAACCCCGGTATTGAAAAAGAAAAATGAGCGCAAGTACTTTTTGAGTCGACTCGTTTTCCTGAATTCTTGAAAAACAGCTTTGAGTTCCCTAAAACCGCGCCAAATGTATCCCGGTTCAGGTTTTTTGTTGTAAACGTTGTTAGGTAGAACACGATAAGTAAGCTGCGAAAAACCTACCCACCAAATTCCCACTAATAAAAAACTCATTCGTGTGTATTTCGGGTCGATTCCCATTATGATTCCTAAGCAAATCAATAGAAGAAGCATACTACCCAAGTAACCCATAATAAAGCCACGAGCAGAAACCCGATCTTGATCCTGTGGCTCAGCTATTTCGGGCAAAAATGCATTGTAAAAAACGAGTGAATTCCAAAAGCCGATTGACGCCAATAGCACTGAAAACAAACCAAGTTCAATCTGATGCGCATCAAAAAAATAAAGTGACATGGCCGACATTGAGCCGAGATAACAAAAGAATCTAAGAAATTTCTTCTTGCTACCGGTATAATCAGCAATTCCAGATAGTAATGGTGATAAAAAAGTTACGATTACAAAAGAAATGGATAAAGTCAAAGAGTACAATACACTTGGCGAAACATGCATTCCCAAGAATTCAACTGTTACCGAGTTTGGATCAACATCATCCGCATTTAACCCATTTCTTTCTGCATAAACCATTCGGGTTTGCGTTTCATAAAAAATCGGGAAAATAGATGAAGAAATAACCAAATTGTAAACCGAATTGGCCCAATCATACATCACCCATCCACGAATAATCTTTTTGTCTCCTTTTTGAATCACGTGCTAAAAGTAAAAATAATTTTCACGTTCTGATTGAACTAAATTTTTAGAATCCGAAATTAAAAACATAAGAGTCCGATTGTGAAATTGAAATTATATACTGTACAGCTTGCACGGTAAGTTTCACATAAAATCCCATAATACAAAGTCTTTACTCCAAAATTTACCTTTGGTGCTACTGCCTTTTAGCAGGCTAAATTGAGAAAGGTTATCGAGTTTAATTCAGTAAAAAAGCAAGGTTTTATTGTCAATCACTTAGCTACATTTTTTAAGACAGTTAAGAAGTACATTCAGCTATTTAGTGATTTCAAACTCATTTTTGAGGAGTTGGAAAAACTTACTGATTTTGAGCTTATTGAACTTTTTAGTATCTAAAAAGAAAAAGAGTTGATCCCAAAAATGCAGGATTTAGAGAGCTTTTTTTCACGTGTATGAAAGGAGTCTCTCCTTGTTTTATGGCAGTTTAAGATTGATTCGCTATATTGTCAATGATTAAATGGTCGCAAAATCCGATTATTAAATTTACATTTAATTTTTGTACGTGTTTTTTCTTTGTAATAAAATTTCCCCATCGATTTCTTAAGTTCGCAATGAATAAACCCCCATGAAAACGATACGATTCATAGCAGACAATAAAAAGGAATTAGAATTCTCCGAAACACTGAAAAGAAGGGTTAATGAATATTTCAAGGCTAAAAACATTTCTCCAAAAGGCAACTTTTGGATGTATTTTAAAGCGTTCATTTTACTTGCAACATACATTGTTTCTTTTCTAATCGTAATTATTTTTCCTATTGGGCCTTGGATTGGTATTTTTATGGTCATTCTGATGGGAATTGGTGAAGCCGGTATCGGGATGTCGGTCATGCATGATGCGGCCCATGGCGCTCTTTCGAAGAGGAAATGGGTAAATTCGCTTTTCGCATCTTCGATGTTTATTCTAGGGAGCACCGTTTTCAACTGGAAAATTCAACACAACCTACTTCATCATACCTATACCAATATCTATAAATACGATCAAGACATTTCGACAAAAGCAGCCATTCGGCTGTGCGACCATGCTCCTTTAAAAAAGTATCATGAGTTTCAATTTATATTCGCTTTTATACTTTACAGCATGATGACGATTTCCAAATTAATTGGCGACGTAACTCAACTTCTCACCTTCAATCGCACAGGAATTACGAAGGCTCATAACTCCAATGAAAAGAAAGAAATCACAGTATTGATCATTTCAAAAATTCTTTATTTCTCAACGATAATTATGTTGCCGATAATAACTAGTTCTTTTTCATGGTGGCAAGTTTTAATCGGTTTTCTTCTAATGCATTTAACAGCCGGAATCATCATGAGTGTCACCTTCCAAATGGCGCATGTTGTAGAAGGTGCGGAACAACCTTTACCCGATGAAAATGGAATCATTCATCATGAATGGCTCGTTCACCAACTGAGAACAACCGCAGACTTCGCTCCAAAAAATGCCTTATTGAATTGGTATGTAGGTGGGCTCAATTTTCAGGTCGAACACCATCTTTTTTCCAATATTTGTCACATTCATTATCGAAAAATCGCACCAATCGTTCAACAAACGGCAAAAGAATTTGGATTGGTTTATAATGTGAAACCAACTTTTCTGAAAGCTTTGAAATCGCATGTGAATCGACTGAAAGAATTGGGAGATAGAATTAATTACTAGACTCAAAATATCATTTTTGACTTCCCTCCTTGAGGAGGGATTTAGGGAGGTGAAAACCTTGTTTTAAACTCTTTACTCATCAATCATTTTTAACCCGTTATTCCTTATAATCGTAATCAATTCCAAAATTTCCTTGCCTTTTTCAGTGAGTGAGTGCTCGGTTTTGGGTGGAACAACGGCATACACTTCTCGGTGAACATAGCCATCAGCCTCTAATTCGCGTAATTGAGTTGTGAGCATTTTGTCCGAAATATGCAGAATGTCTTTTCGAAGTTCTCCGTAGCGCATGGCATTTTCTTTTAAGCGCCAAAGAGTGGGTACCTTCCAAGTTCCACCAATTTGTTCCATCACCAATTGAACGGGATTGTAATAGACTTTTCCTTTGTATTTAAAATCAGGCATATCGCAAACGCTTTATTTAATCGATACTTTCTAAAAAGTATGTAACTAACCATTAGGTATGTAAAAACTCAAAAATATATGTATTTTGCATATTTGTTAAAGAAATACTTCAAATGAACGTAGCAATCATAGGAACAGGAAATGTAAGTGGTGCATTAGCAACGAAATGGGCAAATAATGGGCATCGTATTTACTTGGGTGTGTGTGACACTGCAAATTTCAAAGGACAGGATTTATTGAATAATCCGAATACAATTGCTTTATCGATTCAAGAAGCCGTTCTAAAATCGGAAGTAATTGTGTTGGCTTCCCCTGCCATGATGGCGTTTGAGGTGGCGCAAAGTTTGGGAGACACAACAGGAAAAGTGATTATTGACACGATGAACATTGTTATGGGAAGAGGTCCTGCCAGTTATTCGAATGCAACAGATGCTATTTTAGCGAATACAAATACCATAGATGTGGTAAAGTGTTTCAATACAACGGGTTTTAACAAATTGGCGAACCCAAATTACGGAGATCAAATATTGGACGTCTTTGTTGCAGGTGATAGTTCAAAAGGGAAGGAAATAGCGCAACAATTAGCTTAGGATGCAGGCTTTGCAAATTGTTATAATGTGGGTGGAAACGATCGATTTGAGTTGATGGAAAAATTCGCCTTCTTCTGGATTAACCTTGCTATGTTTCAGGGACAAGGACGAGAGATTGGGTTTAAGTTGTTGAAGAGGTAAGTTTTTTGGATTCGTGAAAGACTATGATTTTGGTCAAAAATATGGTTAAGTTCAATTATGTTTAATCTCCTTTTTTCTAATATAAACATCATCAAACCGCTCCGAATATTCCTTAAACTCAGTTTTCATCCATTTATCCCAAAAGGTGAAATACAGTCCATAATTCCCATTGAATTTTTCATGATGTAAGTTGTGATGAGTGGAGGCAGTTTTATACTTCAAAAAGGGTAAACGAACCCAGTTTTTTGGATAGATTTCATAGCCCAAATGCGCCAACAAATTATTGATTAGATCCAGAGTTTGCCACAAAAAGAAGATGGGCCAGAATATCGGAACAATCATTGGCAAAACCAGAAAAGGTAGAAATTCAATTAGATTTTCCAACGGATGAAAGGAAAAAATGGTCAAGGGAGAAGGATCCGTGCTTTTATGATGTGTTTTATGCACCCAACGATAGATCTTCGGGTGATGCATGAATCGGTGCGACCAATAAAAATAGGCGTCGTAGAAGAAGAGATGAAAAAACAATTGTAAAACACCCCAAGCCGCTCCATAAGCGTTGATGTCCCAATACAATTTCATGTAGCCTAATTGATCGAGCAACGTAATCAACGCTGTCAGAAAACCTGCGAGTAGAATAGAACCGAAAGAAAATAAAATATCATGACTGAAAAAATGCTTTCGTTGCTCACTTTTTGGTTGAATTCTCCGCCAACGCCAAACGTTCTTAAGGCCTTTCCAAACCATCCAAAAAACGGCGATTCCGAAAACAGCATATAAAGATAAATTGAATAAAGATTCTTTTAAGGCGCTTTGAAGGAAGTTAGTGAAGTTAGTCATTGTTTAACTTTTGAAAAGTTTGTATTCAAATTTAATAATTCTTCAGGTTGTTACTACGGACTAATATGTCCCCCTCCAATAACTATCGCTTCAATGCTTGGCGGTTTAGGTGTATAATCTTCATCCCTTTCAGAGCAAATTCGTTGGCCGTTTTAGGTTATTGAAGAGAGAAGAATTTTCTTTTAATGATGTTTTTCAAAATAATTCTAAACAAATAACAAGTTAGCGATTCGTTATTTATCATTGTTCTTTAAAAATTCTTGAAAATCTTTTAAAAATAAATCAGGGCATTCAATATATGGAGTATGTCCAATTTCATATTTAATGAGTTTGTAATTTTTGAATTGATTTATTGCATTCTTATTTCTACCAAATTTTACGAATTTGTCCTTTATACCCCAAGTAAAAAGTACAGGACAATTGATGCTTTTAACCATTAGACGTAAATCCTCTTGACTTGATTTAAAACTAATCCAAGCTTGAACAAGTAAGGGTGCTAACCTATATCCATCTCTTGTTATTTCATTTCGTCTGCTTATTGAGATATCAGTAGTCAAAACCTTTTTGTAATAGTCATCAATTTTTTTTTGAAAATTTGGTTTATTATCAACTCCCTTCTGAAAAAAATTAATCATATAATTCAGAAAAAAAGGTGCTATAAACCCACGTTTGTCCAACCCTCCAGGATTACTTAATGAAATCATTTTAATATTTGGATTATTCGAGGCAACTCTTAATGCGGTTGCTCCTCCAATTGAATTACCAACAATAATTATATTTTTTAAATTCAAATTTTCAATGAATTTTAGAACAACATTTGAGAAGTAAGTTGCAGATATATTTTCAGTTGGTTTATCTGAATTCCCATGTCCTGGAAAGTCCAAACATATTATCCTGTATTTATAGGCATCCAACTGATACAAAGTAGAAAAGTCTTTTGAACTATGCCCGACTGCATGTAAACAAAGTAGAACTTGTCCCTTCCCTTCATCTTTGTAGGCGATTTTATGATTGTCAATATCAATATATTTATCAGCAATAGATGGAAATGTTTGTGCAAATGTTGCAAATGGAAAAATGAAAAGTATTGTTTTAAGAAAATTGAAGATCATTTGTATTATCATCGGTTGTTTTTAGAATGAACGCATGTTAGCGGCTGTCAATTGGTTTAGTCATTCTTCAAATACGGGTTATAGGCAATTTCCCAAAGATTTTCATCTTGGTCAGCAAGATAACTACTATATCCAACCCAAAATACCTTTTGTGGCTCTTTAACAATCTTGACTCACTTAACTCTAAATCCCTTAATCAAATCGTCAACTTCCTTCTCACTGCTTACATTATAGGAAAAAGTAAATCCTTTGAATCCATTTCCGACTGAATCAACGGTTGCATCTTTTGCTAATTCGATTCTTGAGAATAATGCTAGATTTATCCCGTTTAATTGGTAAATAATGAGTTCCTTATTACTCAATTCAGAACGTTTCCATCCAAATTTGTTTTCATAAAAATCACTGGAGGAATTTAAATCTTTTACTCCTAAAGTCATAAATGTTAATCGCTGTTCCATTTTGCTATCATTTTTAGTTTGTCCAAAAGAAATTGTTGTCATTATAAAAAATCCAAGTAAGAAATTGTATGTTTTCATATATTTCTGCTTATGTTTTGGAAACGTTTTAATAATTCAGGCCAAATCCTCCTTGGCAACAATACTCAATTTGAATTTAACCATTCAATAACTTTTTAGATTGCTTTAGTATATCAGATTTTGAATCGCTTGTAAATCCTGATTTTTCTGAACGATCTAACTTTAGTCGGATTAAATCAATTCGTTGTTGCTGATTTCTAGCCTAACGAATTAGATCATTAACCAATTCACTTTTACTTGAATATTCTTTGTTGTTGATTTGACTTTTAAGCCATTCATCATTTGGCTCGGTAAAGGAAATGCTTTGTCTTCTCATAACTATTGTATTTTGGTGTAAATATACACCAATATCGCATCAGTGCAAATTTGTTTTTGCTTGTGGTAATAGATGCTAACCGACACAAGTTCATATAGACATCAAACACAAAGGTAAACTTAACTAAATTGTTAGCCTTTTAACCAAATTCAGAACCTCTTGAGGTTGTTCCAAGGGACTAATATGTCCACCTCCAATAACGATCGTTTCAATTTTTGGAGGCTCAGGCACATAATCTTCAATTCCTTTGAGATCAAGCGCTCTGACCTTTAAATTTTTGATCAATTCGCTCGCATCTTCTGCTTCTGCAATTACCGCTTTGTCTGTGTGTTTAATTTGCGCGTTTGACAGCAAATTCATTGGCCGTTTTAGTTGATCGATGAGAGAAGGATTTTCTTTTAGTGATGTTTTTCCAAACAATGCTTTTACGGCTTGTTTCGTGTAAAAATTCCTGAATATCAACATGGAATGCTGAAGTCCGAACGTTAACTTTTGTTTTTTTGTGGCTGCAAAAAAGGGCATATTACAAAGCAATACACTTTCAAATCGCTCTGGTTGCTTAGATGCTGCTCGAAGAATGGTCATACTTCCCCACGAGTGTCCGACAGCAATAACTTTGGTAATCTTCAAACTATCCAGAATTTCAAGAAGCATTTCGGCACAATCATTCAGTGACCAGTCGTTTTTGGTAATTTCCTTACTCAAACCGTGAAATGGCATGTCAACGGAATAAGTCGTTCGGTCTTGGATGGAATCGATTACCTCATCCCACAGGTGGTGGTCAAAATACACGCCATGAAGGAAAATGATTGGAGTTTTATCTGAATCAACCAGTTTCGGATAGACGGCAATTTTGCCAAGATTTGTGTTTATCATTTTATTTCAGTTACTCGTTTATTAATTTCATCTTAATTACTTACGGATGGAGCTTGCTTGATGAAAGCCGATTGTTTCAATTGGTCAACCATAAATTTGGACAAATCAGGAAGGGTAATAGACAATTTTAGTCCTTTTCCATCGAGTGTAGCGTTGCACGTTTCTTTCGCTGGTTTATCAACGATATTGGGACAACGAACAATCGTCCAATCTAACTCGCTGTTCATAATAATTGGTTCCATTCGGTTTTTGTCGTCGATGATAACCTTTAGCCACTTCATGAAATAAGGAAGAATAATTTTGGTAAAAAACCAGGGTTGAAAAGCCAGACTATTTCCAGCGCCAACATTGCTCAAAGCGATCAGCCTTTTGATTTGCTGTTTTTCCATTTCTTCCACAATTATTTTTGTGGTATCGGAAATAAAAGTGGTGGGCTTTCCATCACCTTTTCCGCCAACACCCAAACATTGTATTACGGCATCTTGATGTTCCAATGCTTTTTTGACATCATTGCTATCTAAGACATTGCCTTGGATGACGGTTAGATTTTCATTTTGAATGGTAATCGCCGATTTATTTCGAACTAGCACAGTGACTTGTAAACCTTTAGATAAGGCTAACTTCAAAATAGCTTGACCCGAAAAACCGGTAGCGCCGAAGATGACTAATTTCATGGTTGCATTGATTTGTATTCAATGCAAAATTCGGAAGGGTTGGCTGCTAGTAACTGACTCAAATGTGTCAAAATGAAATCCCATTACTTCATTTATTTATTGCTTTTTTAAAATAACAAAAGTATATATTGCTTTATTTAAAAAGCATTTTTGTTATTTGCTTTATTTAAAAAGCATAATATATATTTGATAAATCTAAAAAGCATTTTGTATATTTGCTTTATGTAAAAAGCAATAGATGGAAAGTTTATTATTCAAATCAAATAAAAAAGTTGCTAATTCAATCGATAAAATTAAACGGTTGATTTATGATGACATTCACTGGGATGAGCGATTAATTCTTTTGTTAGGTTATCGAGGAGTTGGAAAAACAACACTTATGCTTCAGCGTCTTAGGGAATTTGGCGAGAAAGGAATCTATTTTAGTATGGATGATTTGTACTTTGAAACAAATCGTCTGGTAACTGTTGTTGAAGAATTATACACTTTAGGGTATCGGGCTTTTTTTATAGACGAAGTTCATCGTTATTCATTTTGGTCAAAAGATTTGAAACAATTATACGACGACTATGAAGATATTCATCTTGTCGCAACTGGTTCTTCTATTCTTGAGGTGGCTAAAGGTCAGGGCGATTTATCGAGAAGGGCGATCGTTCATCAACTTCAGGGCTTAACGTTTCGGGAGTATTTGCAATTTGAAAAAAAATTAAAACTTTCTACCATTGACTTGGAAACCATTCTAGAACATCATCACGAAATTTCAGCTGATTTATCGGAGCAAATTTCCTTGAAGAAGGATTTTAATAACTACTTAAAAAATGGCTATTTTCCTTTTTACAAAGAAAATAAATCGGTTTACTTTCAGAAACTCTCGGAAACAATCAATTTGGTGATTGACATCGACATTGCGCCCTTTGAAGAATTGAACTACAACACCGTTCGAACGATGAAAAAACTACTGTATGTCATTAGCCAATCCGTTCCTTTTGTGCCTAACATCACCAAACTATCTGAGCGACTTGAAGCGCCGCGAAATACCATTTTGAGATTGTTGGATTTGTTACACCAAGCCAAAATAATCAAGCTTTTGCATGCGGAAAATGAGAAAATGAGCTATTTAAAAAAACCGGAAAAGATTTTCTTGGAGAATACAAATTTCATGTATCTTTTCGCTGAAGGCAAGGCAAACATCGGTTCTGTTAGAGAAACATTTTTCTTTAATCAATTGGGACAGAATCATCGAGTTACTGCTTCTAAATGGGGAGATTTTATGGTAGATGAAAAATATACTTTTGAAGTTGGAGGGTCGAACAAAAACTACAAACAAATCAAAGGTGTTCCAAATTCTTACCTCGCTATTGACATTGAAAATGGTACAGGAAACAAAATTCCATTGTGGCTGTTTGGAATGCTCAAATGAAAATCCGCCGTGCTGGAGATGATCAGATTATTTTTTCGTTATTCACATTGTAATATTCAGAAGTAAATGACACTTTTAACTGATACAAATATTTCAAAATCAATTGATTTATAAAAATCGTTCCCTAGAAATGACTCTTATTTCCTCAACAGCAGCCTCTACATACAATTATGATTTTAATCAATAACGATCTTTTTTTCGCTGAATGTTAAGGTAGTGAATATACCGATTCCACCAATAAGATTACTAATGATATTTGCTGGTTGACCGAAAGGATTTCCATTGGAAGCCTGTGCATTATTTACTGATTCTGTGAAGCTGTTATGATCCTTTGTTAAATGATAAAGCCTGCCGATAACTGTGTCGCCTGGATTAAACGCATATCCCGTATAAAAACTGAATTGGTCTCCGTTGAATAAGTTGTCACTAAATGTGATATCCCAAACATCTGCTTCATTCACCGTGGCATCATCCTTGAATGCTACGATTCTGTAATAATTCTCTGTATTTCCATTATCATTGAAGATTAAACCAACTGCAGCCTTATTGCTTGAATTATAATTATATACTAACGAATCAATAGGAATAAGGTTGTTCAATCTTGTCTTTCCATTCATTTCGCGCCCTTTGCTGTCCTTAACATAAACTTCATACTCTACATTTGGCTCTAGTTGAATTATTTTGGGATTGTGATAATTGTAAATTTTTTGGAACTTCGGATCGAAATGAAAGGTATTAAACAAGGTGTCTTTTGTACCGTTGTAGCTCAACACAATTAGCGCATTATCTATGAGTTTATATTGAGTTGTATCGGTAAACGCAATGCTTTCTTGCAGCAAGCAATTTAAAGATTTGTTGTCTTCCAAATAAAATTCGAGAACCATTTTTGGTTCATATACCGGTAAATCAAGTTTGATCTCTTTTCGGCATCCCACCAATAATAAACTAAAAGCAATGACAAAAGCAAATTGTATTTTACCCTTGCTATGATTAATATGTTGAGTTAAGTTTCTCATTTTCGAACATTATATCTTTAAAATTTGAAATTATAGGTAACCGCTGGAAGTATGGGAAATAATGATACCAGCGTTGGTTTAAATGAAACAGTTTGATCGGTTTCACTTTGTGTTTCTTCGTAAAAAACGAAAAATGGATTACGACGACTATATGCGTTGTATAAACTAAAAGTTATGTCAGATTCCCATTTTTTACTTTTAAGTTTTAATACTAGACCTAAGTCCAATCGATGAGTTGGAGGCATTTGAAAATCGTTTCTTCTCAAATAATCTGGAGTAGGACTAATTTCACTAGGCAAGGCATCCTGAAAGGCAAATCTTCCACCTGCTATCGTGGCAAAATTTCCAGTACTGTAAACCCATGTCCCGCTCAAGCTCAATCGTTCGTTCAACTTGTGCATTACTACAATCGAAATGTCATGTCGTCTGTCAAATCTCGGATGAAAGGCTTCACCGTAATTGATTTTATCGAACTGACGCCAGGCCCATGATAAGGTATATCCAATCCAACCTGTTGTTTTACCTTTCTTCTTTTCAATAAATGCTTCGCATCCATAAGCCCAGCCTTTGCCAAAAACAAATTCCTTGTTCAGATTCGGATTTGCAAACAATTGTGCGCCATCTCGAAAGTCAATCGCATTACCGATCCATTTGTAATAGCCTTCAATTGAGGTGAAAAATTTGTTTTGAGCGATAGCCTGATGCCATCCCAATGAAATTTGATCGGATTGTTGCGGAAGAATGCCTTCTTCGCTTGGATACCAAACATCTGTTGGCAGAAAGGCTGCGCTACTGCTTACTAAATGCAAATACTGATACATCCTCGCATAACTTGCCTTGATCGTAGAAGTTGATGTGACATTTGCCTTTAATGCAAATCGTGGCTCAAGATTGTTAAACGTTTTTTTATTCTGGAAGGTTGAATTTCTAAGTCCGGATAATAATTCAAGGCGATTCGTTACTTTCCACGTATGGGATAGGTATCCGCCAAATTCTCCAGCCTCAATATTTTGACCATCTTTTATATCAGTAAATTCAGAAGATACGCCATATTCCCCAACAGTAAAGCGATGATAAATTGCGCTCACGCCAAATTTCAAAGTATGCTTATCATTGATAAAATAATTCCAGTTGTTAACGAAACCTTGATCCCATATTCGAGATCCAATACTTAAACTTATTTCTGAAAACGATGTATTTATTCGATAAAGATAACCAGATGTAAAATAGGCTATTGATGTATTCATTCGGCTATTTAAACGATGTGTAAAGTCAAGCGTAACGGATCGATTACCCCACAATAAATTTGCGCCAAAATTTTCACCGCTAAATCGAAAGAAATCATTTCCGAAATAACCATTCAATGACAACTTACTTCTGTCGTTAATTTGATAATTCATCACGCAATTGAAATCATAAAAATAATAGGCTGGAATAGGCGAAAATTCTGGTCTGTTTTTATAGATTTCATTCAGAGAATTTGTAATAATATCAGCATACGTTCTCCGTCCTGAAACGAGCAGGGATAACTTTTTTTTAACGATTGGAACATTTAGAGTTAAACGAGATGCGAGGAGTCCGATGCCACCTTGAATTTCAAAGGAATCGGCCTGACCTTTTCGCATTTCAACATCTAAAACGGAAGATAATCTTCCTCCATATTGCGATGGAAATCCCGATTTGTATAATGTAACATTACTGACGGCATCTGAATTGAAAACGCTGAAAAAACCAAACAAGTGACTTGGGTTATAAACAGGCGCATGCTCCACCAAAATCAAGTTTTGATCGTTGCTTCCTCCTCTAACAAAAAATCCTGCAGTTCCCTCGCCTCCAGATTTAACACCAGGTTTTAGTTGTAGTACCTTCAAGATATCAACTTCACCGAGAATAGCCGGCAAGAGTTTTGCTTCTTCTATCGAAATTCTGTCAACACCCATTTGAATATCATTTACCTTTTCAGTGGGATCATCTTTACTTCTTACAACTTCAACTTCATTGAGTAATTTATAGGTTGGTGTGAGCGAAAAAATTAGGTAGGTTAAATTGTTTTTTTGCAATAAAAATAGGCTGTCTCTATACCCATTGCAGGATACTTTTATTCGTGATATGCCTTCTTCAAGAGTGAGCTCAAATTCTCCAGCGTTGTTAGAAAATGTTCCTCTGTTTTTTTCAGGAAGTGAGACTTTTGCTCCCGGAATTGTTTCTTTGCTGATTTTGTCAATAACCTTCCCTTTTAGATTTATTGAACTTTGTGCTTGAATCAAACTTGCGAATGCGAGAAAAAATGATGTAATTCCTAGTTTAATTTTAAATTTCATTTTGTTAGTTTTTGCTTGTCCGTTTCCATAAATAAAATGTAACCAAGCAAAGAATTAGTCCAACTGGAGCCATAATGATATCCGGCATTACAAGATTTCCTGTTGCGATAAAGCCAAAAATGGCTCCGATAAAATCAAACGTGAATCCTGCATAAGCCCATTCCTTAATCCATTTGTAAGGAGAAAACCACAAGGCAATAATTCCAGAAATTTTCAAAACACCGAGCAGGTAAAGCAGGTAAACAGGCATCTGAATAAGCTTCATGGAATTAACTACGGTCTCATTTAAGGTTAATTCTCCTATGGCACTAAAAAGCATGAATGACGAGAATATTACTTTTATCTTGGTGTAAAGTTTTTTGTTTTTCATATTGAATGAGATAAATTCTTTCTGAACATTTAATTTCTTGAGTGAACACTATTTCTTCTTCAACCCAAAAGAATACCCAATACTGATATTGTAAATAAAAGGCGTAAACCCAGGACCAACATCCAATGTTTTAATTTCTTCATTCTTGAAGTTCCGTATTTCAAAATAGGATGATTTGTACTAAGAGGCATATTGTTATTTTTTTAGAATTCCGATTTTTATTAAGTGTTCCGTTATACCATTTTTATAGGTCGTAGCTTCCAAACCGTATGTTTCCTCAATTTTTTTACTGCTAAAAAGATAGTCTTTTTCCCATTGGTAAGACAATTTCAAAAGTTCTTTCATGGTGCTATTGAAAATGGAGATAAAATTTAATATTCCCTTAGGAATAACACTATAGCGCGGTTTTACTTGAAGAACTTCAGCAACCAATTCCACAAGCTCTTTCCCTATAAGCGGATTAGGATCTGTTGGTAGGTGCCAAATTTGATTATAAGCTTCCGTTTGTTGCCCTAAGTAAGCGACTGCTTTAGCTGCATCGGGAATATATGTCAATGAATGTTTTTTATCCGCGCTGATAAGGAGTTGGGCACTTTTCCCTTTTTTAAGTTTTTCGGCAATTTGTTTAATCACATCAAATGCGGGATAATCACCATAGAAATCAGCAGAACGGCATATCATGGCATCTATTTCCATTTTCTTAACTGTATCGAGTATCAAATCAGCAGCGATTTGGCGCGCTTTACCCTTAACTGATGAGGGACGATTAGGCGTTGTTTCAGTCATCCATCCATCTACGAAGCCATACATATATACGTTATCGAAATAAACCAATTTCGCACCTTCTTTTTTACAGGCTTTTATCACATTTTCCACTGCCTTAGGAAACTCATTTAACCAGATTTTACTCTTGTAGGGTAAGCCTAAAATCAAATAAACAACGGATGAACCTTTGATACTATTTTCAGTACTCTGTTCATTCAATACATCCATGGTGAATATTTCATCATCTTGATTAACTGGCTTCGGATTTCTTGAGGCAATTCTTACAGGGATATTCATTTTGTGAAGTTCGGCCGCCACCATCTTTCCGATTGTTCCATTACCTCCAATAACCGTTTGTCTTTTAATCACGATATTTATTTTTAGAAATTATATCCAAATCTCAATGAGCCCAACATGAATGGAGATTCGCCCACTTCTTTGGTTAGGGTATTATCCTCGTAGATAGGCCACGGATTTGATTTGTAGACAACTCCGGCAACACCAAACTGAGGTATCACGTAAAGTTTCTTTTTAGCAAACTCAAATTTGTAACCGACATAACCTGTAATTAACCAATCAAAACTGTTATACGTTTTTCCGGTTGTAACGTGATTTTCCAAAACGCCCAGTCCGGTTGTCTGAGAAAATTCCAAATGAAGCCCTTTCCAAAAGTATTGTCTGTATCCGCTTGCAAGGCTGTAATCGGCGAAGCGACCTTCTGTTTCTCGATCCCTTGGAAAATCGATGTTGACACCTACGTACACATCACCGCGTAAATTTCCTTTTTGCCATAGTTTCATTGTGAAATGTGTTCTAGTTGTTTGAACTAAAAATGGCCAAAGAATGTCTGTTTCAAGACCAAATTTGCTTTCTTTTGAATCGCTTTGCGCGAAAGCATTCACCGTTAGCATGCTAACTAATCCGATTAAGAGAATTGATTTTTTCATTTTGTTACTTTTTTAAGGATGTAACAAAGTTCCTTCTCGCTTTTCAGAATCCACTGAACAAATGTTCAGAAATCGCATGAATAAATCGTTTCCTGGTTTATTTCAATAGTCAAAGAGAAGTGAAAATCTCCATCTTTTCTTTTGCATGCGACATTTGTAAGCAAAATAAAATCAAAACGAGCCTAAATTCTCAAAGTTTCCAACGAGTTGTAACATTCGTGTTTTATTATTTTCGGAAAGTCGAATTTGGATAATTGAATCAGGAAAGTGAATAATATCTCTGGATAATTTTCCATTGAAAGGTCCCTTGAAACGCACATTGTTATTATGAGTAATTGAAATCTCCATCTGTAAAGTTTTACTCGCAATTCGAATCTCATGTTTGTCGTTACATGAACTTAGAATAGAAACAGTAACATTCTTTAAAGAGCGAATATCAACCTGTTTTTCATCAAAACGAAGATGCCCGACATGTCTGATGAATTTTTTACCGATCCAGTCAATTTCGGCTCTTGAAAAAAGAATGCTAACTTGAGGATCATTCGGATCCACTGCATGAAGCCAGTAATAAGTTTCAGGAAAAGAGGTTCCCCAATTCTTTTCGAGATACCCCAGTTCGTTCTTAATTATGAACCGTTCATTCTTTTGTTTTATTTCACCCGAAACTAGGTGCCCTGTATTTAAAACAGCGTGATAGCACGGAAGATTAG
>JBIIVA010000145.1:0-6610 GCA_044339705.1 Crocinitomicaceae bacterium | reverse complement strand
CCTGAACCTCCAGTTTGACTGAAAGTTATCGTCCCAGCTTCGTTATCAAAGTTTGTAATTAATAGAATGTAAACTTCACCAACTTGAACATTGGGTGGAGAAGTTATTCCACCAGTTCCCGATGAAGTTCCACAATTGTCATTACTGCCTCCTTGAACCCCTAAACCAACGTTTTCAGTTGAACTACTAGAGAAACTACTTTGAATAGGGTTACCCGAAGGAAAAGTTCCCGACCCACAACCAGCAGCAAGCGATGTATATGGTCCCCACAATGCAAAATCAACATCCAATGCAGAACCCGCCGCATCTTCTTGACTAATTGTAAAGGCCATACTTCCGGCTTGATCTATTTCCATGTAATACCATGCAGGATTTGGAGTAGAGGATAAACAAGAAACGCTACCGAGTGAAGCTACACCTGTTGTATTGGTAAAATTGTAAGTTGTTCCCGTGCAAAATGGATCTGCATTAACACATTGAGAAAACAAACTTTGCGAGAAACAAAGGATGGTCGAAAAGATAAAAAGTGTAAATCGTTTCACATTAAAAAGTTAAAAATTCATAGAATCAATTTCAGTACGGTATTTTTCCTTGAATAAATTTATATGCAATTTGGCCCACTGAATGGCAACTCGCTTATTTTCTTCAAAACTAAGTTTATCGTCTTTTTTTGGGAAATCAGCAGGAATTTTATTATCCAAAAAAAGTGATGATAATTTAATTTCAGTAATGATATATATAGAATCTCTTGATTCACTTTTCTCATAATTTACGGCAGAATTAGCGCTTCTAACGGATCTAATACTACTTTTCGGTTTGAATTGCGCTGAATACATGAATGTAATCGAACAAAATAGAACTAAAAATTTTTCTTTCATATTTTTTTCTAACTTAAGGCAAAAAACGTATTTACCATAACTTTGGTTGCCTTCATTTTAACAATTCTTATGTCGCCTCAGGTGCTAATCTTAAAATGATTCCATCAATCGATTCATTCAATTGAATTTGACAACCTAGACGAGAGTTTGGTTTAACATAAAATGCCTGATCTAACATGTCCAGTTCAGAGTCGCTTTGTTCAGGTAATTCAGTATCTGATTCTAAATAACATTGGCATGTTGCACACATAGCCATGCCTCCGCATTCACCCAAAACCGGTAAGTCGTAAGCTTTGCATAACTCCATTATATTCATGTTCATATCAGTCGGACCGACGAGCTCATGTTTAATCCCTTCACGATCAATTATGAAGACTTTTATTTCATCCATGCTTCAAAAATAATACAGAATCAAGTTTGTTGTTATTTATTAGCTTAAAATTTTTAAACACGTTATTTTAACAGAATCAATTATAAATACGAAGTATACTATTCCCATCGAAGGAAGTTGCATATTGTCTAAGTCCAAATGAACTATTCGAGATAGGCATGCCATCGTAAAGAGAGAAGGTTGCGTTATTACACGTGTCATTCAACTGTAAAAAATTATCTTGATCAGGGAACAGAGGCGAGGGGCATGTACCATTTGGGTCTACCGGAGAATGTCGGTCAAATGCAATAAATTCATCAATTGTCCTTCTGTAAACGATTATTCCTCTAGAACCACCATTTACATAACACCAACCACCAACTCCGTTCAATGAATTATAGGAGGGTAAGTTGATATCAACAAGAATATCAAAAGGTATATTGGGAACAGGATTAACATTGTTTTTCTTGCATCCAGTTAAAAACAAATAAAGTAACAAAATCGATAAAAAACGTATATTCATTTCTGTAAAGTTATGAAAACTTATCAATTCTTAATTATTATTCCTCTGTTGCTTTCCTCATTAAGTGGAATTTATGGGGTCAATTTTTCAGCCCAAGATAGAAAGGAACGTTCGATTGAAAGAAAGCGAAAAAAAGAATTGAAGCGAGAGCAGAAAAAGCAGAGATCCAAGAAAAAGTATATTAAAAAGAAATACAAACGCCACATCAAAATTCAAAGTAAACATAATAGAAGATATATGAAAAAAACTCGACGTAAAATGCGACGGGAAATGAGAAGAAACAGCTGAAATTAATCATTTGATTCTCGTATTATTACTCTTAAATCTGTTCTTTGATCCAGTTTCAAAAGATGTTACTATCATTCACAGGATAACCGATATACCATTTTCGACTTGTGTCCATTTTTTCAAAGAGACCTCGTTTTAAAATCAATGTCAAGTATAGATTCGCTTAGGTATAATTTAAATCTTTCATCCTTTTTAATCAAAATAATTCTGCTAAATAGTGCAATGGATTGCAGTCCCAAATTCATGTAATAGCGCAGTATCCTGTCAATAACAATTTGTGGATTTGTGAACAAATTGAGTCTATATTTTTTATGATCTGTTAATCAATTTTTAAAAAGTTGGAAAACCTATCTAATTTTACCTCATGAAAATCATTTTATCTCCAGCCAAAAGCATCATTGAAGAAGCAAAAATTGAAGGTTTTGATTCAGTTCCTAATTTTGAAGATGATGCACAAAAATTGGTAAACCAACTTAAAAAGTTGTCTGCAAATAAAATTGCTGATTTAATGTCGATTTCATCGGAATTAGCAGGAATGAATGCACTTCGGTTTAAATATTGGTCAAAATCAAATTCAGCAAAAAATATACACCACTTGCAAGCCATAAGAGCTTTTACCGGAGAGGTTTACCGAGGTTTTGACGTAAATAGTATGAATGAAAATCAATTTGATTCCATCCAGTGTTCTGTTCGAATTTTGTCAGGACTTTATGGGATTTTAAAACCATTTGATTTAATTTCACCCTACAGATTAGAGATGGGCACAAAATTTAGCCCAAATTCAAAAAGTAAAAATCTTTATGAATTCTGGAGTGACAAGGTTACCAATTATTTATTGGATGAACTCGAATCCGATGAGCCAATCATCAATTTAGCATCAATTGAATATTCAAAAGTGATAAATTTCAAAAGAATTCCTAACCTGACAATTACCCCGATTTTCAAAGAGTTTAAAAACGGGAAATATTCGATTGTTATGATGTATGCTAAACATCAACGAGGAAAAATGGCTCGTTACCTCATTGATAATGCTTTAAAATCAGTTGATGAATTGAAAATTTACAATTTGGACGATTATTCTTTCGATGGCAAACTATCAACTGAAAAGGAATGGGTATTTGTTCGTTAAAGGTTTAAGTCAGGGCTTTGATCTAAAATGTCCCATGTGTGATCCGCTAATAGCTTAACGGTAGCCATGAACTGCAATTCAGAGCCCGAACGCCCCCATTGATTAGGTCCTATGAGGGAAAGTAAATAAGTTCCTTGTGCTTTTTTGTATAGGTGATACGTGTGATTTATAAAGGGTTCGAAACGAATTTCTGCTTGATAAATGAATTCAGAAATGTTTTTGCGATCATTTAGCTTTTTGGCTTGATCCGCCAGTAATTTCATTTGTTCATAAATTTGATTAAGCTGCATATCGGTTTGATGCTCCATAGCATTCAAAGCACGGCTTTTCAATTTTCCTTGGTCTTCAGGTTTGATTAATGCGCTACCCGCATGGTGCCCGTATTCCAAATTATGCGGATTTTCTGTAATCTTATCCGGATCAATCGGATTTATAAATTCTTCATTATTTTCCACTCAAAACAAATTTGCAAGTTTTTTACCAACATCAGCACCAATGGCAATTCCCATTCCTCCCATTCTAACACCAATTGCCACTCGGTTGTTCATTTTTTTTATTATCGGTGCTTTTTCATTCCCCACACCCATGATTCCTGACCAAGCATAATCAATCTCAAAATCAGAATTGGGAAGAATAATGGTTTGAAGCATTTCTATTAGTTTATTTTGAATTCTGTCAGTTGTATTTAATTCCGTTGTAGTTTCACCTTCAAAATCTAAATTTCTTCCTCCTCCGAACAAAATACGATCGCCAATATTCCGAAAATAATAATAACCCTGATCCAGATGAAAGGTCCCTCTAACTTTCAAATCGGGAATCGGTTTTGTAATCAAAACTTGAGCTCTGGCAGGTCTGACTTCATTACCAATCAATTTATGCGCGAATCCGTTTGTGCAAATGATAAGATTTTCAGATCTTATTTCACCAAAATTTGTATTCATTCTAACCTCATTTTGGGAGCTTTGGTAGTTTAAAAGTTCGATACCAAAAAGAATATTTATATTATCATTAATAGCTCTTTTATGTAATTCTTGAATTAGTTTACCTGTATCAATGCTACCTTCTAAATGGTTTTTATAGGCAGTTTTTATATGGGCAAAATCAAATTTTTGAATGGCAGAATTATCTTCTGAGTATACGTTCTCATTTTTAGTGATCCTTTTTGCGTTTTCATTTAAGTACGCAATAAAGTCACTTGAAAGTTTTTGATCTGAATTTTGAATCAAATCCCAAGAAGCACATTTTTCGTAATTAAATAAGTTGGGATTCACCAAATCAAATAAGGTTTTTAAGCCATTAAACCGCATTTCAAATGTATCCCAAACTTTTTTCTCTGATAGTTTTTGCAAATCATCAAACAATTCTGTTGGACTTCCAAAACAGGCAAAACCGGCGTTCTTTGTACTTGCGCCAGATGGAAGATAGCCCCTCTCTAAAATTAAAATTTTTGAATTAGGGTACTTCTTTTTCAAAAAAAGAGACGTTGTAAGTCCAACTATTCCGGAACCAATAATAATAAAGTCGTTTCCTTCAATGTAAATTGACCTTTCCCAAAAACTTAATTCATTGAATAAAAGCATTTTTTTGTTAGCGTTATTTTTATGAAATTTGCAGATGCTGCAACAAAATTAAGTTATTACGTTAAAGATAAATTAACTTAATGATAGTTGTTGAAATTATTCGATTATGAAAAATGTACTTGCCTCGATTTTATTTATATTACTCACTAAAATTTCCTATGCGCAATCGAAAGTAACCATTTCACTGGTTGGTAGCGTTACAAATTTTAGTACCTCTGAAAAACTCTTTGGCTCTACACTATACATGATTCAAAATGGTAAAACGATAGCAAAAACGATAACGGATGAAATTGGTCAATATAATTTGGTTGGTTCATTGAGTACAGATACCCCTTTTGATTTAATCATATCTAAGCCAGGTTACGCCTCAAAAAAAGTACTTTTTGAATTAGATAAGTTAAAACTTAAAAAAGCAAATTCAACCACTCTTCAACTTCTTGAGGATTTGACAATAGAACTCTATGAAAACCAACCTGGAGCGGATTTAAGTTTCACCAAAATAAATTATGCAGAAAAGTTTTTTTGGAATCAAGATAAATTTATTTTAGAAGATGATAAAAAATACAAATCGGAAATCGATAGAAAAGTAAAAGATGAGTATGCTAAAGTTCAAAACAATGGAACTTCAAAAAATTATGTGTCACGCGGTGACTTGGCGAATAAGAACAGAGAATTTCAAAAAGCTCTTGTTTATTATGATTCAGCGCTTGTTGCTACGCCAAATGACTCCATAATTAAAATAAAAAAAGATAATGTCTTGAATACCATCAAAAAAATTCAAGAGGAAGAAACAAAAAAAGCAAATTACAACACAAAAAAAACAAGTGCTGATAATTATCTGACTAACGGAGACTTAAATAATGCAGAAAAAACATATAAAGAAATTCTAGTTGATTTCCCGGGAGATAATTATACAACCTCTCAAATTGCAAAAATTATTGCAACTAAATCTCAACAGGATTTGGACAAAAAAAATAAAGATGAAGCTGATAAATTCATTTCTCAAGCAACAACACTGAAAAACTCAAAAAAATATGACGATGCGATTGCAAAACTTCAACAAGCCATCACCTTATTGCCGAGTAAAAAAGACGATTTAAACAAGGAAATAAATGCAATCAAAGCAATAAAATCAGATGTTGCACTAGAAGATCAAATTAATAAAGATTTAAAAAATGCTGGAAATTTATTAAAAGACAAAAAATACGATGAAGCCATAAATGCTTATAAAAACATTGATCAAAGTATTTCCAAATTTTCAAATCAGCCGCTTATTGACAAATATTCTAGTTTGAGTCAGCAGGGATCAAAATCAGTTATTGATAAAAAGAACTTAGAAGGTGAAGAGTTCAGAAAACAACTTCAAAAGGCGCAAGATAATTTTGATAAGGGGCCAGCCTTTTATGTAGATGCTGAGAAAATTTTGAAAGGAGACCCCATGAAAAGTCGAATGAATGACCCAGAGGTTCTATCATTAATTGACAAAATTGCTAAAATGAAAGATTTCCACGGTAAAAAAAATGAAGCTTATCAGGATATAAAAAACAAAAAAAATAATGACGCCCTAATTAAACTTAAATCGGCAAGAGATTTTGCGAATAAATTGGGTGGTACGGCTCCTCAGACGGAGATTACAAAACTTAAAAACAGTATCGATTCATTAGAGACTAGTTTAAAACCTCAAAACAACATTGTTAATTCAAATCAAGCAAACCCTACGAGCGTATCAGGAATTCGGTTAACTGCTCCGGGAGAATTGATTACTGATAACCCAAAGGATGTTTTTAATGAATTGAAAGAAAATTTGGATTCAAAAAAAGAAGCTCCACTGGAAAATATGCA
>JBIIVA010000144.1:0-6632 GCA_044339705.1 Crocinitomicaceae bacterium | reverse complement strand
CTTTAGAATTAAAAAAAGGCTGAATTGGTCCCTAAATAATTATCTGGGATTAGCCAATCATCCGGAAGTGAGAAAGGCTGATGCTGAAGCAGCTGCTGATTATGGTTTTGCCATGCCAATGGGAGCTCGCATGATGAGTGGAAATTCAAATTATCACGAACAATTAGAAGCTGAATTATCTGCTTTTGTAGAAAAAGAAGACACCATTCTTTGCAATTTCGGATATCAGGCGATGGTTTCAGCTATAGATTGCCTTGTAGATCGCCACGATGTTATTGTTTATGATGCTGAATCGCATGCTTGTATTTTAGATGGTGTGCGTCTGCACATGGGAAAAAGATATGTTTTCAAACATAATGATATAGAAGATTGTGAAAAACAGTTACAAAGAGCGACCAAGCTAGCCGAAGAAACAGGTGGAGCCATTTTGGTTATCACGGAAGGTGTTTTCGGAATGCGCGGTGATCAAGGAAGACTAAAAGAAATCGTGGAATTAAAAAAGAAATATGACTTCAGGCTTTTTGTTGATGATGCGCACGGAATTGGAACACTTGGAGCAAAAGGCGGAGGAACGGGACAAGAACAAGGATGTCAAGATGGAATCGATGTTTACTTTGGCACTTTCGCGAAGTCGTTTGCATTAATTGGGGGGTTTATTTCAAGTGATGAACAAGTTGTTGAATATTTACGTTACAACATGCGCTCTCAGATTTTCGCAAAATCACTTCCAATGCCTTTGGTTAAAGGAGCATTGAAAAGATTGGAGTTAATGCGCAACCACCCAGAATTAAAGGATAAATTATGGGAAATAACGAATGCTCTTCAATCAGGACTGAAAAATGCCGGTTTCGAAATTGGTCCAACAAACTCGTGTGTTACTCCGGTTTACATGAATGGTTCAATTCCTGAATCAACGAATTTAATTTATGATTTAAGAGAAAATCACAATATATTCTGCTCGATGGTGGTATATCCTGTAGTTCCTAAAGGTATGATCATTTTAAGATTGATACCAACAGCTGTTCATACGCTTGACGATGTAAATTATACGATTGAGTGTTTCTCTAAGATTGTAGGTAAACTGAAAAATGGCGAATATGTGTCAGACAAAATAGCTTCAGTTTAAAAAACAACTTAAATTTTAAACCATTAAGTCGTTCCATTTAGGAGCGACTTTTTATTTTGTGCACGTGTAAACGAAAGCCGGCGGAAAATTAAAGGCAGTAAAGTTAACTTTCACAGTGTGGAAATTTCTTTTCAATGACTTTAAAGACTGGAGAGAATATTGAAATTGAACAAATTTCCCATTTTCAATCAAACAGTTTTTCGCTGTTTCTATGACTTCATTTCTCAATTTAGAAGGAAAATTTGCCAATGGAAGCGATGAAATGATTAAATCAGCTTTCTCAAATCCCAATTCATTTAAATAAATCCCAATTTGATCAGCAGAACCATGTCTTAAATGTAAATTGGGGTGATTTAACTTACTAGAAAGGGCATTGAAAAAGTCATCATTCAATTCAATGACAATCAATTGAGTATGTTCACCAAGCATTTCCAATATTTTCTCAGTAAAAACACCTGTCCCAGGTCCTAATTCTACGATTACTTTGGCTTTATCAATTGGAATGTGATTTAACATTTTTGCAGCCAAAAAACGTGAGCTCGGAGTCATAGACCCAACCATTTTGTTTTGCTTAAAAAATTGCTTTAGAAATGAACTTTTTGACACAATTTACTGATTTACAGAAGCTTTATTTCCATTGATTACAGCTAGTGCTTTACCTTTTAATACTTTATTCAAAAAGGGACTGAAAGCATGTTCAGATATCATTGTATTCGAATCAAGCAACCAGGAAATTGTAGGATCGAACACCGTTAAATCTGCCTTCTGATTGCTTTCTATCGGATATTCGTTTATTCCTAAAACTTTTCGAGCATTCCTTGATAAGCAGTTAACGATGGTTGAAATAGCGTTTTCATTTTTTGTGTTCAAGGCTGAAAATAGCGTTTGAAGCTGATAAGATCCAAAACTCGCATAATCAAATTCTAATTCTTTTTCCTCCTGATCCCCCGGGCGGTGATCTGAAACAATTGCATCGATAGTTCCATCTTTCAAACCATCCCAAAGAGCTTGTAAGTCCTCTTCCCTTCTCAAAACGGGCATTACTTTGAAAACAGATTCAAAGTTCAACATTTCATGTTCGTTAAAAACGAGATTCATCAAATTAACGTCCGCTGATATATTCAAGCCTTTCATTTTTGCTTGACGAATTAATTCCACTCCTTCTTTCGTTGAGATTCCGGTTAAATGAATTGAACCTCCAGTATATTCAAGTAATCTTAAATTTCTTTCGAGTTCAATAAGCTCTGCAACAGTAGGATCAGCTTTTAAACCCGTTCGGGTTGAAGCCACACCTTCGTTAACCATTCCCTTGCCGGCAATTGAATGATCACGACTGAAAGCGATTATTTTTCCATCGAAATTCTTGGAGTAAAGCAAAGCGCGATACATGATTCCTGCGTTAACTGATTTCAAATCGTCTGAAAACAAACGAACACCTGATTGAGATAGGTCATACATTTCTGCTAACTCCTCCCCTTTCATACCTTTTGTAATAGCCCCAATTGGGTGAATTTCAACAACATGATTGTGAGCTTTGCCTAATATGTATTCAACTTGTGATTTGCCATCTACCACGGGATTTGTGATTGGTAATACCGCTACATGCGTAAACCCACCCGAGGCAGCAGTATCCAGACCACTCTCAATCGTTTCTTTATGCTCGAAACCTGGATCACAAAAATCTGCTTTTAAATCAACCCAGCCCTGAGAGACACATAATTCTTGTGATTCAATCAGTATGGCATCCTCGTTAGTTATGGAATCACCAATTTCTTTGATAAAACCATTTTCAATCAAAATATCTTTTTTTTGACCCAAAAAACTAGAGCTAGAATCTAAAATTTTTGCTTTTTTAAGAACTATTCTCATTTAATTCTAGTATTTATTTCCAAAATCGCAGAAGCGCCATTTCTGTCAGAACAAAGACAAGTGCAAGCAACAAAAATAAACGCCAATATTCTCTTGGTTTTTGTAAATCGATCATAGTCACGCTTTGACCATTTTCAACGGAGCTAAAGTTAATGTTTTTTACTCCACATTCCTTCAATTTAGTTTCAACAACTTCTTTTGAAACATATTCCATATCAGATTCCAAACGATCGTAATTAAGTGAAATGCCATTAATTGGACTATCGGTTTTTATTTTATAGTTCCCGGACTTTAACTTTTCAATAGCCTCCGGGCCTGAAATTGAAATGTTTACAGCGAAGCCGTTTTTTGTTATTTGTGGAATGAATTCAAAATTATTATTCATCAATTTCAATGGGATTTCATTAGGAATTTCTTCATAGAGAGTCAATTTATTCTCCTTTCCAATTATCGCATAAAGTAGTAGATTTCTATTTGAGAACTCTCCGGCTCTTAATAAAATGGTAGGAAATAAAGCGTTTTCCGTAAAGTTGCCGAAATCAGGATGAAGAGCACTTGCAAATAAATAAACAGATTCAGTCGATCTCAAGAGCAAAGGAGATCCATTTCGAAGCGAAATCAAAGGAAAAATGGTCGATTGTCTGATATTTGGCAAACTGTAACATTTTGATACACTTGGTAGATTCAATTTTGAATTTTCTTTTTCAAAAACTCCTTTAAAAAAAGGATCTTGGTATTCTACTCGATCAATTTTTGTTCCCTCTCGAGAAAATCCAGAAATAGATGGAATACCAAGGTCGTTCAAAAGACTGCCATAATCGCTTGCATTTATTTTTGATCCCGGAAAAATAAATAAACTCCCCCCCTGCTTATTATAATCAATTAATTCGGATACCAAGCCCGATGAAATTTCATTTAATCCATTTAAAACTATTAAATCAGTTCCTTTCAATTCTTCCCGGGTAAAATTCATATCCGAAATGGACTTCACCTTGTAAAAAGATTCAATTGAATAAACTCTATTAACAGCAGGATTTGCATCATCTCCGTTTAAAATCAAGACACCCGCACTCGCAGACACATTGTATGAAAAATAAAAATCATCATCCCAAAACAATTGCTTGTCGTTGATACTCACTTTCCCTTCAATCAAACCTGTGTTTCCGTTTGTAATTTGAAAAGTTGCTACGGCATTTTTTTGAGCTGGAATATCTAAAAACAAGGTTCTTTTCTGATTTGCATTCTGCAGAGTCAATTCCGCATTTACCGCATCATTATTGGAAAGGTTTTTTACACGAACAAAAAAATCATTCGGTTCACCTTTTTTATGAATGGGAGATGCAAACCAAACGGAATCGATGAGTAAATTACTGATTTCTTGCGGTTTAATTTGAATTGGATAATAATACGCTTTCGAATCAATCTTCAATTTTTCAGTATTAAATTGATTCTTTTGAAAATCGGAAATAAAGACGAATTGTCGAACCGATAAATTTACATTTTCCTCATTTTCCCTATCAATAAATTCCTTTTGCCAATTTAAAACCTCCTGTAAATTTCGTCGAATCGGAGTTGATTCAATTTTCTCGAGGTAGTCTAAAGCTTCGACTTTGGTAATCAAACGTTGTTCAACTCCATCTAACTTATTGGTAGCTAAAAGTATGTGTGTTTCAGGCTCTACTTCCTTTAGGATTCTTCTAGTCAATTCTTTTGCCTCTGAAATTAGTTCTCCTTCAGTCCCTTTAGCTGTCATTGAAAAGGAATTGTCTATATAAATTGCTAAAACACTTTTTCCGGCTGTTTTACTTTTGGAAGTACCAATATACGGCTGAGCAAAGCAAACAATTAAAAAGGTTAATGCCAATAGCCTGGAAAACAAAACGAGTAAATGTTTGAGTTTTTGTGTTGACTTTTGCTCTTGCTGAATGTATTTTAGGAATTTGAGCGATGGAAAAAAAAGTGTTTTATGTCGCCGAAAATGAAATAAGTGAATGATTATTGGTATGAGAAGTAAAAGTAATAACCAAAAAAAACCAGGATGCACAAATTCCATGCGCCAAAAATACGAAAATTAGCTTTTCATGAAATCGGAAAAAAGTCTTGGCAAGGAAAGATTTTTAACGAATCGTATTAGTATACAGCTCTATTTTACAACTCCTTCAAATAATCTTCAAGTTCTTTAATAGTTATTTCATTGACAGCCTAACTAATTTAGCGAAATCAAGTTTTATTAAACGTTTTTAAATTATTCATCAAACACTTTCTTTCAAAGAATATGAATATAAAGAATCGTTTTGATATTACTTACATTTCATAATGCTCAACCATGAAAACAGGACAATTAAAGAAAAATATTTGACACAAAATTTTTCAACTTTTTATGGATTTTACATTCACTAAAAATATAAAAATTCAAGATGCTTTTTGACAATGATCAAGTATCTTTGTTTTGTGAAAACGGAAATAGGAAAAGATTTAGAATATGCTGTCAAACTGCTTGAATCAAATGAAGTTGTCTCTATACCCACTGAAACCGTTTATGGATTGGCTGCAAAAGGAACGAGCGAAAGTGCCGTTTCAAAAATATTTAAAATAAAAGGCAGACCAAAAAGTAATCCTTTAATCTTACATTTTCCAGATTCCGAAGCAATGACACCATACGTTCAAGATTTTCCGGAGGAATTAAAAAAACTCACCGATATTTTCTGGCCCGGACCTCTAACGATTTTATTGAAAAAATCAGAATTGGTTCCGGATTTAATAACAGCAGGACACGATCGAGTAGCAGTTCGAGTTCCAGCGCATCAAGTTATACTTGAATTATTGAATAAGCTGAGCTTCCCATTAGCTGCTCCAAGTGCAAATCCTTATGGGAAAATCAGTCCGACAAAAACAGAGCATGTTTACAATCAACTGAATGGAAAAATCCCATACATACTTGAAGGAGGTCCATGCAAAAAAGGCTTGGAGTCAACCATAATTGGAATGGAAAATGAAAAATTAAAAATCCACAGGCTAGGCACTATATCGGTTGAAGAAATTGAACATATAATTGGTTACAAACCAATCATTGAAATTACTTCAGACGATGTCCCTTTAACAAGTGGTATGGTAAAATACCATTATGCCCCCAATACCCCGATTTATTTTTTAGATTCAGCAGAAGAAGTTGATCAATCAGAATCATCGGGATTTATATTTTTCCAAAGTGACTTACTGGGAGTATTAAATAAAACCATTTTGAGCAAATCCGGCAATTTAAATGAGGCAGCACAAAAAATTTATGACGTACTGCATCGGATGGATTCCAAAGGTTTTGAGCGAATTTATATTGAACGTTTTCCTGATAGCGATCTCGGAAGAACAATTAACGATCGTTTAAAAAGAGCAACAGCTAAATTTGAGCAATAAAAAAAGCCTCTCAAATGAAAGGCTTTTGAAATAATATTCAAATCACGATTATTTCATGTGACGACCATAACGGTTTTTAAATTTATCAATTCTTCCTGCCGTATCAACAAACTGAGCGATACCAGTAAAGAAAGGATGAGATTTATGTGAAATATCTAATTTGATTAATGGATATTCATTTCCATCTTCCCACTGAATCGTTTCTTTACTCGCCGCACAAGACGGA
>JBIIVA010000143.1:0-6648 GCA_044339705.1 Crocinitomicaceae bacterium | reverse complement strand
TCGAATCAAATCCTCAATAACCTTTGCAACCGTTGTGCTATTAGAAATTCCCAAGTTACATGTATCCGTTCCAGGGCAAGCTGTAACATCCGCCAAACTATTATAACCTGAATCCGCCAATTCGATTTTAACCAAATCTTCATAAAGCGATTCAAGTTGCTCCCCTTTCACGAATTTAAACAACAAGCTTTGATCAATGGTAAAGCGAATATCATTGGTTGCATATTTTTCAGCAATTTTGGCAATTTCACGGGCTTGTTCCGTTGTAAAATCACCTAATTGAATTTTAACATAAACCGCAAAATATCCCTCTTGTTTTTGCTCGATGACGTTCGTTTTGAACCACTCCTTAAATTGAGGATTTGAACTATTTTCAAGGATTTCCTCGGAAGACAACACTTCAGTTATTGGATCAAATTCAGGTTGTGTCGTGAATAATTCAAAATCTAACTCCGAATTGTATTGAACCGCTTTTCGTTCTTTCTCTACCAGATCCATAAACGCTTCAAGGCCCAATTTTCCAATCAGGTATTTCATTCGTGCTTTATTGCGAGAATTTCGCTCTCCATATCGATCGAATATTCGAATTGACGACTCAATAAATGGTATTATTTCCGTCTCAGGTAAAAATTCGTAAGCCGTATGCGCCAAGAATGGTTGCGCACCGAGTCCACCACCAACAAGCACTTTGAAACCCTTTTGAACTTTGCCATTTTGCTCCTTCAATTTTGGAATGAAACCAAAATCGTGAATGAATGTGTAAGCATCATCCAAATCACTGCTACTGAAAGCAATTTTGATCTTTCTTCCCAATTCTTGACCGAAAGGTTTTCTTAAAAAGTAGCGGAAAACCAAATCTGCATAAGGCGCAACATCGAAAGGTTCGTTTTTATCAATTCCAGCTATGGCACTTGCAGTGACATTACGCACCGTATTTCCGCAAGCCTCACGCAAGGTTACATCGTCTTTTTCCAAATCAGACCAAAGCTGCGGCGTTCGATCTAAACTCACGTAATGAATCTGAATATCCTGACGCGTGGTAATGTGTAATTTTCCCGTACTGTATTCATCAGAAACATCGCAAATACGTCTCAATTGAGTGGGTGTAACTTTTCCAAATGGAAGTTTGATTCGGATCATTTGAACACCTTGTTGCCGTTGCCCGTAAACACCACGTGCCAAACGCAAGGCTTTAAACTTATCTTCTGGTATTTTACCTTCTTTAAACGCTTGAATTTTTTTTCCAAGCTCTAAAATGTCTTTTTCGACAATTGCCTCTTTTGATAAGCCTTTTAAGTTTTCAATTCCTTCTCTGAAAGTTGCCATATTGAACTAATTTAATAATGTCTATCGGAATAGTAGGATATTAAAAATAACAAACTACCTATTTCTTAGCACAAAATTATTCAAGTTTTTTCTTAATTCCAACTATTTATATAAATTTTAATCCTATTAAAATAATAGAATATAAAGGATTAGAGGAGATTTATAGACATGTTTTTGGAACTTCAAATCAATGTTCCGAATCATTTTTTATTTTTTTCGAGGTAATCACGTAACCAATACCTCCGGTGAATTCCCATTTGTATAGAGAAGGATAGTAATAAAAAGGAAAACTCAAAATAAGACGCTTTGATTTTGTGAAATAAAATTGTGGCCCTACCCCCAACAATGGTGTAATAAATGGTTTCGGGTCTTCTTTTTGGAATCTCAATGAAGGCATCATGTTCAATTTAATGTCTACTGCTTTCGTTTTAAACTTAATACCCGGACCTCCAAAATTCACAAAAAATCCCTTACCATTTGTTACCAATGCTATTTGACCTTCCGATGTAAATTCAATCTTTTTTTTATCCTGCGAATAAGTAATGTGGACTAAAGTCAATAGACAAATTGAAATAATTATTCTCATACAAAATCATTTTCTAGAAAAACATTTTCCGGATGTAAAAAGAAGTAAGGAATTTAATAATTGTATCTAAGTGTAACTCCGTATGTTCTTGGATCACCTAAAACTCCCGCATACAATCCTGAATTACCTGCTGCAGGCTGAAGCTGCTCAAAATAATTCGTATTGGTTACGTTTCGACTCCACACAAAGAATGTGAATTGACTTGATCTAAAACCAACTCTTGGATTTAAAAGTGCATATCCATCAATATTAAGCACACTTGAAGGTGTTGGATTGGAAGAATACTCAGATCGGTAAGAAGCATCAGCTGCGATGAAGAAACGTCCTGAAGTTCCAATAAAATTCCCTTCTTTACTCAATTCAAATCCAAGCGTAGCATTCCATTTTGAAATTCCTGGTAAACGACCGCCAGAAGCATCCGTAAAAGCCTGCTGAACGGTGTTACCGTTTGCATCTATAGTAGTTTTTCCTGTTTCTTCAAGTGCTAGCGGAGCATTTGTGAATTTAACGTAACGACCATCTGTGTATGCCAAAGCACCATTTACAGTTAAAAAGTTTCTTAAACGATAGCTTGCATCCACTTCCAAACCTTTAACATTCACTTTTTCAGCATTTGCCAAGTATCCACGATTCACTCCTAATTGCGGAGACTGAACGTTTGTTTGGTAATCGGTAATATCAGTGTTATAAGCTGTCACATTGAAAACCATACCTTTAACCGGTTTTGTTTTTACGCCAACCTCATAGTGCTGAACAAATTCCGGACGAATTACAGCCAAAGAAAGATCAGCTTCTCCTGTAGATGTCGTTGGCAATCCTCCTAAATTAATTCCAACCGGTTTGTACGCTGTTGAATAAGTTGCAAAGGCATTAATCTTATCAATTGGTTTATAAGATAGCGTTACGTTACCTGATAAATTCGTATTTTCCGTTGATGCATTAAATTTTTGATTGGAATAAACTGCATTTTTTAGTTTCAACAGAGCTGCGTCTGTCGTTTCCAAACCGCCATACGTTTGCCGATCGAAATCAATCGTTTTCTTATCATAATTGTATCTCAAACCTCCGATTAAATGAATTCCCTTAAAAATGCTCCAATCCAATTGTCCAAATGCCGCGCTGCTCAAAGAACGTAACTTTGAATAAGTTCTGATACCATAATTATCCAATAAACCGGGAGTTGAATAACCTGCTTGAGCTCCAGTTGCACTCGTTTGCACAAATCTCCATTGATCCGGACCAACTTCTTCTTCATGATAAGGAGATGATTCTAACGTTTGATCTAAATAGTAAACACCAACCGTTCCACTTAAATTTTTCAAGATATTTCCTGCATATCGAATTTCTTGGGAATATTGATCATGTCGCGAAGGCGCTTGAGATTTCGTTAAAGCAGCAACTTCTGTAAAATCTCTGTCGTTCACAGGATCCCAGTTCCAAAAACGCCATGCGGATGTTGATGTCAAAGTCCCATTTCCAATTTTATAGTTCACGTTAAGTGAAACTCCTCCCGCACTTTGATCGTGTCTGTATGGCGTATTCGTATAAATCTTTCGAGCAAACGGATCGATAACAGGTTTTTGATAACCTAAATCCTCAATGATTTTATAGTATTGACGATAAGCACTACGAAGGTTGGTGTAACACCCGCTACCACAAGTGAGGAACCATCAGGTTTCTGGTTATTATAATCACCAATTAGGTGAAACTCCAATTTATCGGTTGGTTTATAAAGAAGTTGCCCTTTGACACCAACATTATTCAAACCGTTGTAGTTCTGCTGGTCATTTTCATTGAAAATTGTTCCATTTCTTTGTGTTCCGCTGAATGAAAGTCGCGTTGATAAGTTTTTTGCTAGCCTTCCTGTAACAGTCGTTTTAGCTTGGATGTAATTGTAATTTCCATAGGATAACTCTGCTCTTGCACCCGTTGTTTCACTGGGCTTTTTCGAAGTGATATTAAACGCTCCAGCAGTTGTGTTTTTTCCAAATAATGTACCTTGAGGACCTCTTAAAACCTCAATCTGATCAACATCCACGAAATCCAAGGCAGTTGCAGCCGGACGCGCATGATATACACCGTCAATATAAAATCCAACACCTGGATCAATACCGTCATTGGTTAAACCAAAAGTTGACCCCAGTCCACGGATATTTAAGGTTGTATTACGTGCATTTGAGGAATAAAGTTGAACGGATGGGATTAACTCTTTCAAGCGATTCACATTGAAAGCACCCGCATTTTCGGCAGTAATTCCACTCACAACAGTTATTGGAATCGGAATATCTTGAACTAGCTCCTGTCTTCTCCTTCCAGAAACGACAATTTCATTTAAGACTTTTTGCAAGCGCTCAATTTCCAAAACCACATCTTTTGTCTCCTTATCCACTATAAACTCAGAGGACTTGAAATCCAACGCTGTAATAAAAAGTGTAAAAGGATAAGGCGTATTTGTAGAAATCGAGAATTTACCTTCGGAATCTGAAGTAGTTTCCTCTCCACTTTCCTTGATTTTTACTTTCGCGCCATAAATTGGATCTTGCGTATTGTCACTTTTAAGAATTCCGGTTACTGTATTCAACCCATTTTGAGCGATGACAACAAATCCACTCAACAGGAAAATTATGATTAAATTTAGTTTTGTTTTCATTTATTTTTATTTTTCAATCGATTAAATTTTTATTTGATTACTTATTTACTCAAAAAGAGATCTGATCCATTTTTAAGATTTTCAACATTCATTTTTATCCAGTATAGCATTATGTGAATCCTCTTACGTATTCATCTTCATAACGAAATTGAGGAATGAGGTGAAAATAAATTATTCCTTTTTGCAGAATGACTCTTTCTTGAATCACTTTTTTGGACAACGCCTCTAAGACAAATTTCCCCTTTTTAACTATTATATTTTTTTTGTTTTTAATTTCCTATATTTCCTATCGTTTTAGTATGTATTAAAAGTGTAATTTTAAAAAACGATGCAAAATTAAACAAAATATTCTGAAAAACAAGGAATAATTTGATAAAATACTATTCCTATCTGAATTATAGAACTAATCAACTAAGACCCAGTTGATTTTTAAGGCGTTGTTCTCTCCGGAGCACATCCGAAAGAGAGGTTTTAGATAAAATTTTGATTGTTGCCTCGCGAACTTCAAGAACAACTTCTCGTAACCCACAAATTTGTTCATCTACACATTCCTCACAACGTTCGTAAAAATTTAAGCTTACACAAGGCAGCATTGCTATTGGGCCTCCGGAAATTCGAATAACATGACTTAAGACAATCTCTTCAGGATGTTTAGCTAACGTATAGCCACCGGATGCACCCATTTTACTATGAACTAATCCATTATTGCGCAACTCAACTAAAATTGACTCTAAAAATTTTCTAGGTATTTTCTCCTCTTCCGCAATCGTAGAAATTTTCAAAGGACTCCCATCTCCAAAATGTTTGGCTAAGGATACCAAGGCTTTAATTGCGTATTTCGATTTTTTAGAAAGCATTTATATCTATTATGATAACAAATATAAATAAAAGCATCCATGAAATTCCGACTGAGAAAAACTATTTCAATTGATCAATAATCCACTTCATATTTTGTGTCTTGTAGTCGTACATATTCGAAATAGCGATGGCGCATACGGTATCCTTTCGATTCATAGCGAACATCCCCAAATTGCCATGCCACCAACCCGTATGATAAAATAATTCGGAAGTTCCCGGTTCTTCTATGATTCGAACACCTAAGCCATAGTTTTTTAATCCACTCTTTTCATAGCTATAACCTTTAAACATGGCTTTTCGAGCTGTGTATGAAATAAACTTGGGTGAATAGGTTCCCAAACTTAATCGAAACAAATCTTTAACAGTTGTATACATGTTTTTATCTCCATAAATCAAGTCCAAATGAGTAAATCCTCGATTTTGTTTATTGTGATTATATGATTGAGAAATTCTGGAAAACATTGATTTTTCGTGAAGGATGAACGTGTGTTTCATTTTTAACGGGTCGAAAATCAACTCTTTCATGGCTTTTGGAAATTTTTTTCCGGTTACTTTTTCAACAATGAGTGCGAGCATCATGAAATTGGTATTGCAGTAAGCAAATTTGCTGTTTGGTTTGAAAGTTAATGGGATTTTATGCTTAACCAATAGCTTCAAAACGTCCGCATTACTTAAACACCAAGATTTGTCCGTGTAATGATCCACGAAATAATGATAGTGTGGCAAGCCACTTCGATGGGTCAACAAATCTCGAACACGAATCGAAGGAAATGGGAATATTTTTACATAATGACGCACTTTTTGATCCAAATCAATTTTTTTTTGGTCAAACAAGCGCATAACAGCGAGTGCCGTAGCCGTTTTGCTTATGGAAGCGACATGCATCGGAGTTGAATCAGTCAATGGAATTCGTTTCTCTAAATTGGAATAGCCACTTGTTTTCGAACAGATGATTTTAGAATTCTTGGCTACTAAAAATTGTCCGTTAAACTCGGGATTTGCCAAATAGCGATGAAAAAATGTATCCGACAAATACCTAGCCTTTTTCATCCAATTCTTCTTTGGAGCAGGCATTTTGACAAAATAATTGGGTATTGAATTTACCCTCACTTTGTTTGATTTCTGACCACAAAAAGTAATCAGAATTGAAATCATCAAAAGTAAAACCAAGAAATTAAAACGATATAAAGGCATTACTTTAAAAGTCAAAAGGCCGTCGGAAAAGATC
>JBIIVA010000017.1:0-23579 GCA_044339705.1 Crocinitomicaceae bacterium | reverse complement strand
CGTGAATTTCCGTTCCGTCTATAACCGACTAGCGTCGCTTCTACCCGGAACACATTTCACATCCTTCTGGATTATCTAAAGAACATGCGATTGCGGCTTGTTGCTCTTCAATCGATTGCGCTTCTGGTTGTTCAACAACAGACTTATCGATTGTGAATTTAATTGCGTCAGTCGCAGCTTTGGTTCTTAAATAATACATTCCTGTTTTAAGACCTTTTTCCCAACCGTAGAAGTGCATGGATGTCAATTTACCGAAGTTTGCATTCTCCATGAAAATGTTCAACGATTGACTTTGACAGATATATGCACCACGATCTGCGGCTTGATCAATAATTGCTTTTTGAGAAATTTCCCAAGCAGTTTTATATAAATCTTTCAAGCGCTGTGGAATCTCGTTGATGTTTTGAATGGAACCATTCGCTGCGACAATTTTTTGACGCATGTCTTTATTCCATAAACCTTCTCTAACCAAGTCTTTCAAAAGGTGTTTGTTTACAATGATAAACTCACCTGATAAAACTCTTCTTGTGTAAATATTTGATGTGTAAGGCTCAAAACATTCGTTGTTTCCAAGGATTTGAGCAGTGGACGCCGTTGGCATTGGTGCTAACAAGAGTGAGTTACGTACACCATGTGTTTTAACTTCTTCTTTCAACACGTCCCATTCCCAACGTGCAGTTGGCGTAACCCCCCACATATCAAATTGGAAAATTCCTTTTGAAACAGGTGAGCCTTCGTATGTTTCATATGGGCCGTTTAATTTTGCTAAATCTTTAGAAGCGGTCATTGAAGCATAATAGATTGTTTCAAAAACTTCACGATTTAAAGCACGAGCTTCTTCTGACTCAAAAGGTAATCCCATCATGATAAATGCATCTGCCAAACCTTGTACACCCAGTCCAATAGGACGGTGACGTAAGTTGGAGTTTCTTGCCTCTTCTACTGGATAGTAATTTTCATCAATGATTTTATTCAAGTTCAACGTAGCTTGGTACGTTACTTCGAATAATTTATCGTGGTCAAATGTTCCGTTTTCAGTTACATATTTTGGCAAAGCTATCGAAGCCAAGTTACAAACAGCAACTTCATCTGGAGCGGTGTACTCGATAATTTCTGTACATAAGTTCGAAGACTTGATTGTACCTAAATTTTGTTGATTCGATTTAGCATTCGCTGCGTCTTTGTACAACATGTAAGGCGTTCCAGTCTCGATTTGAGATTCAAGAATTTTAAACCATAAATCTTGTGCTTTGATTGTTTTACGTCCTTTTCCTTCTTTTTCGTATTTCGTGTAAAGTGCTTCAAATTCTGTACTATGTGTTTCTGAAAGACCCGGGCATTCGTGTGGACACATTAAGGTCCAATCTCCGTTTTCTTTCACACGTTTCATGAATAAATCTGGAATCCAAAGTGCATAAAACAAGTCACGCGCACGTTGTTCTTCTTTACCATGATTTTTCTTCAAATCCAAAAAGTCAAACACATCTGCATGCCAAGGCTCAATGTACATTGCGAAAGAACCTTTTCTTTTTCCTCCACCTTGATCCACATATCTTGCTGTGTCGTTGAATACGCGCAACATTGGAACGATACCATTTGATGTTCCGTTTGTTCCTTTGATATATGAACCTGTTGCACGGATATCATGAATAGCTAAACCGATGCCACCTGCTGATTGAGAAATTTGAGCGCAAGATTTCAACGTATCATAGATTCCTTCGATGCTATCCTCTTTCATTGTCAACAAGAAACAAGATGACATTTGCGGCTTAGGTGTTCCCGCATTGAATAAAGTTGGTGTCGCGTGGGTAAACCATCCTTCAGACATTAAGTTATATGTTTTAATTGCCGCTTGAATATCTGTTTTATGAATCCCTAAAGAAACACGCATCAACATTTGTTGTGGGCGTTCAGCGATTTTTCCATTCAACTTCATCAAGTAAGAACGTGTCAATGTTTTAAAACCAAAGTAATCATATCGGAAATCACGATCATAAATAATACTTGAATCCAACGTGTCTTTGTTTTCCATAATCACGTTATAAACGTCTTCGGCTAAAAGTGAAGCTTTTTCCGCTGTTTTTGGGTCAATGTAATGGTACAAATCATACATTACCTCTGAGAAAGTTTTTTTAGTTTCCTTGTGCAAATTTGATACGGCAATTCGCGAAGCTAACAAAGCATAATCTGGGTGATCAATGGTTTTAGCTGCCGCCACTTCTGCTGCTAAATTGTCCAAATCGGATGTTGAAACACCATCATAGATTCCTTCAATTACTTTCATTGCCACTAGCTCGGGTGTCACCAGTGGATCCAAGCCATAGCACATTTTAACAATTCGCGCTGTGATTTTATCAAACTTTACAGCTTCTTTTCTTCCGTCTCTTTTTACTACGTACATCTCTTAACTTAAATTATTTCTATTAAAAATCTTCATCCAAACTAAATGTTTGGTTTTCTTTTCCTGCTAAAACCCCCGCTTTTTGGTATTCACCTACGCGTTTTTCAAAGAAGTTTGTCTTTCCTTGGATTGATATCATTTCCATGAAATCAAAAGGATTAGCGACATTGTAAACTTTCTCGTTTCCTAACTCTAGCAATAATCGATCAGCCACAAATTCGATGTATTGGCTCATTAAGTCACTGTTCATTCCAATTAATTTAACAGGAAGCGCATCCAAAATAAATTCTTTTTCGATTTCAACAGCATCGGTTATAATTTGTTGAACCTGTTCTTTTGGAAGTTTATTAATTAGGTGTTTCGTATATAGCAAACAAGCAAAGTCACAGTGCAACCCTTCGTCACGTGAAATCAATTCGTTTGAAAAAGATAATCCAGGCATTAAACCTCGTTTTTTCAACCAGAAAATGGAACAAAACGAACCAGAGAAGAAAATTCCTTCAACCGCCGCGAAGGCAACTAATCGCTCCGCAAATGAACCTTTTTCAATCCATCGAAGAGCCCAGTCCGCCTTCCTTCTTACGCAATCTAACGTGTCAATTGCGTTAAACAAATGGTTTTTCTCCGCCGTATCTTTGATGTAGGTATCAATAAGTAATGAATAAGTTTCGGAATGAATATTCTCAATTGTAATTTGAAAACCATAGAAGAATTTTGCCTCTGTATATTGAACTTCGGAAAGGAAATTCTCAGCTAAATTTTCGTTAACAATTCCATCTGAGGCAGCAAAGAAAGCTAGAACATGTTTTACAAAATGACGTTCGTCATCGTTTAGTTTGTTCTCCCAATCAATAATATCTGGAGATAGATCGATTTCTTCTGCTGTCCAAAAACTTGCTTCTGCTTTTTTATAAAAGCTCCAAATGTCATCATGTTGGATTGGAAAGAGAACAAATCGATTCTTATTTTCCTGTAAAATTGGTTCAACTGCCTGAATTGCCATTTTTATTTTATTTAGTCTTAATTTTTATTGGAGTAATTTTCCATTAAAGTTTATTTCAAACTTTCGTAAATTACCATTAAAATTTTTTGTTTTCCCGATAAATTTTCGTTTCACTTTGTTTGTTTTCTACTCTACCAACAGCGTCTTATCGGGTTCACAAAATTTGTCAAAAAACACGAGTCTTAACTATCAAAGAAATCAACATTTGTTCATTGTTTTCAACACCTATTGCCAAAATCCTTAGTGAATAAACCTTGTAGCGATTTTCAACAGTCTTTCAAAGATATCCACATTAAAAAAGCAACTTTATTGAAAAATTTTATTCTAAAAAATTCTTGCTTTCTTTCAAAAATTTTTTATTGATTTCCTTCTTCTAAATTAAAACAATCAAATCTGGAATTTTAATAAAAATAATGGTGGTTTTTAACATATATTTGTTCAAATGAACTCAAAGCTTGAATATCATTACAATTTCAATTAAAAATTTTGTTTTTCGTCCCCTAAAGGATGCAAGTGTACTAATCTTTCCTGAAGCATGTTTATTTTGCAAAACGGAGCTTGTATCTCATGAAAAACATATTTGTGGTCTTTGTGAAATGGAATTAAAACGAACTTATTTCGAGGGATTTCAAGAAAGCACCTCTCTTGATAAGTTATTTTGGGGAAGGGTAAAACTTGAGAAAACATTCGCTTTATACTATTTTAATTCCTCGACGCCCATTCGAGAAATTTTGCATCACTTGAAATATGAGCATAAAGAAAGTTTAGGTATCGACATGGGGAAAAAAACCGGTGTTATTTTAAAGAAAAATGGTTTTTTTTCAGATATAGATGGCTTGATTCCCGTTCCAATTCATCACAAAAAAGAATTCGTTAGGGGTTATAATCAAAGTGAGCTGTTAGCGAGGGGAATTGGCTATGAAATGGGGGTTTCTGTCATTAAAAATCGGGTTTCTAAACGCAAACACACAGTAAGTCAAACAAAGAAATCAAACCAAGAACGATGGGAAAATGTTTCAAGCGTTTTTAAAAGTCAAGACCTTTCTGCATTCCAACATATCGCATTGGTAGATGATGTAATCACCACAGGCTCAACGATTGAATCTTTAGCGAATGAACTATTGAAAGCAAATGAGCATTTAAAAATAAGCGTAATATCTCTTGCTTTCGCTCAATCATGAAATATCAAAAAGACATTTTAATTGTTGGCGCAGGGGTAGCAGGAAGCTGTCTGGCTCACCAATTATTATCCCTTGGACATGCCGTCACCATGCTCGATAGAGGTGAAAACTTCGCCACATCCGTAGCAGCAGGAATGGTCAATCCAATGGTTTTTCGTAGAATGAATAAATCATGGCGACTCGATGAATTTCTTCCTGAAGCAAGAGATTTTTATTCCTCGCTTGAAAAAATTTTCAATACAAAGCTTTTTCATTCGATTACCATTCGTAGGTTTTTTTCATCGGAACAAGAATGTTTGAGTTGGCAAGAAAAACAGCATTTACCTGAATTTGAAAATTACCTAACTCCCATTTCTTGCGGGGATGAAACGTTTGATAAAGCGAACAATCCTTTTGGATCTGGAAGAGTGAAAAACGCTTTTTGGATTGATTCGGAGAACTTTTATAGATCTAATCTTACTTTTTTTGAAAAAAAAGAAATGCTATTGAAAGAATCTTTTTCCATGAAAGATTTCAATCCCGAAGATGGTTTTTATAATGGTCACACCTATGATTTCATCGTTTTTTGTTGTGGATATCAAAACAAAGAACTTCCATTTTTCGCTAATCTTCCTATTCAACAAACAAAAGGCCAAACGCTCACAATTTCATCGATCGATATTCCCGAGAATGAATCACTGAATCGGAAATGTTTCGTATTACCAATTGGAAATCAAACCTTTCGTGTCGGGGCAACATACGAATGGAATGATGATTCTCTTTCAATTACGGAATCAGGAAAAGAATTGCTTCTTTCCAACCTAAAAGTTATCGGAGATTTTGAAGTGAAAATTTTGTCTCAAAAAGCTGGAGTTCGTCCAACGGTATTAGATCGCCGACCTATCATGGGAAGACATTCTGAATTTCCAAAACTTTTCGTTTTTAATGGTCTTGGAACTAAAGGTTATATGATGGCTCCGACTTTAGCAAGAGAGATGAGTGATTTTATACTGCACGAAAAAAATCTTCATCACGAAGTATGCGTCGAGCGATTTATACAAGAAAAACGCATGGTTTAATTTCATTTATCCGAGTGATATAGTAATTTAAACGCTATTTTTGCAATCGTATGAAGCACATTCGAAATTTTTGCATCATTGCGCACATCGACCATGGGAAAAGTACTTTGGCTGATCGACTTTTACAAACCACAGGAACTATTTCTGATCGAGAAATGCAGGCCCAAGCGCTTGACGATATGGATTTGGAACGAGAGCGCGGAATCACCATAAAAAGTCACGCCATTCAAATGAATTATAAGTTTGAAGGCGAAGATTATATTTTAAATCTTATCGACACACCGGGACACGTTGATTTTTCATATGAAGTTTCACGGTCAATTGCTGCTTGCGAAGGCGCATTGCTAATCGTTGATGCATCACAAGGCATTGAAGCACAAACCATATCGAATTTGTATTTAGCCTTGGAACACGATTTGGAAATTATTCCGATTTTGAATAAAATGGACTTACCCGGAGCAATGCCGGAAGAAGTTTCAGACCAAATCATTGACTTAATAGGTTGTGATGTGGATGACATCATTCCTGCCTCTGGAAAAACAGGGTTGGGAGTAGATAAAATTTTAGAAGCTGTAATCAATCGGATTCCTGCTCCAAAAGGAGACGAAAATGCACCGCTTCAAGCCATGATTTTTGACTCGGTATTCAATCCGTTCCGTGGAATTATCGCTTATTATCGCATTCGTAATGGCGTTTTAAGAAAAGGAGATAAAGTTCGCTTTTTTAATACAGGAAGAGACTACATCGCGGATGAAATTGGAATTCTGAAAATGGACTTATCTCCGAAAAACATAGTTGGAACAGGTGATGTAGGATACATTATTTCAGGAATCAAACAAGCGAAAGAAGTTAAAGTTGGAGACACGATTACACTCACTGAAAATCCGTGTGATTCAGCTATCAAAGGATTTGAGGATGTAAAACCGATGGTCTTCGCGGGTATTTATCCTGTGGATACAGAAGATTACGAAGAACTGCGTTATTCGATGGAGAAATTGCAGTTGAATGATTCTTCTCTTGTTTTTGAACCGGAATCTTCCGCAGCGTTAGGTTTTGGTTTTCGTTGTGGTTTCTTGGGGATGTTACACATGGAAATCATTCAAGAACGCTTAGAGCGTGAATTTAACATGACAGTAATCACGACAGTTCCAAACGTATCCTACAAAGCATACATGAAAAAAGATCCAGACAAGGTTCTTATTGTGAATAATCCATCTGAATTACCAGACCCTTCCGGAATGGATCGTATCGAAGAGCCTTACATCAAAGCGCAAGTCATAACCAAAAGTGAATATGTTGGTGCAATTATGACGCTGTGTATTGAAAAACGTGGTGAATTACGCAATCAGGTTTACTTGACGCAAGATCGCGTAGAAATTACCTTCGAAATGCCATTGGCTGAAATCGTATTTGATTTTTACGACCGATTGAAATCCGTTTCTCGAGGTTATGCGTCATTCGACTATCATCCAATTGGCTATAAAGAATCTGACTTGGTCAAAATGGATTTACTTCTAAACAGCGAACAAGTCGATGCCTTGTCTGCACTTGTTCACCGAAGTAATGCATTTGATTTAGGAAAGAAAATTTGCATCAAACTACGAGAATTAATCCCAAGACAACAATTTGAAATTCCTATTCAAGCAGCGATTGGAGCCAAAGTAATTGCCCGCGAAACAATCAAAGCCTTGCGGAAGGACGTAACCGCAAAATGTTATGGTGGTGATATTTCTCGTAAAAGAAAATTACTAGAGAAACAAAAAGAAGGTAAAAAACGTATGCGCCAAGTAGGCCGCGTGGAAGTTCCTCAAGAGGCTTTCTTGGCAGTATTGAAATTAAACGACTAAAACTAGATAACATGAATAGTATATTAACACACGCTCACTCTGGGTTACGCTGGGTTGCTTTGATTTTATTGCTTTTGGCGATTACAAATGCTTTCACATCCAAAACGTATGAGAAGAAACATAGATTGATTAACCTTTTTGCAATGGTGACTTTGCACACGCAATTATTAATTGGATTAGTTCAGTATTTTGTTACATCTCAAAAAGTGCAGTTTATTGATGGTTGGATGAAAAACCCACTCCTTCGTTTTTATGGAATGGAGCATATTTTGTTAATGATTATTGCCATTGTTTTGGTGACAATTGGTCACAGCAAATCCAAAAAAGGAGCAACACCAGAGGAAAAATTCAAGCCGATCAAATTGTGGTATGTTATCGGATTGGTTCTGATTTTAGCAGCCATTCCTTGGCCATTTAGAGCAGCTTTAGGAGGCGGATGGTTTTAAGATTTTACTTATTTTCCGTTATTCTAGTGGGGTTGGTGTCTTGTTCTAATCAACAGCCACAAACTGATGTTTTATCACCCGAAACTCCTGAAGAAAAGGGTGCCTCATTGTTTATTATGCATTGTGCTTCCTGTCACGGAGAAAATGGGAAATTAGGTGCTTCAGGCGCTAGAGATTTGACCATATCCAAACTGAGTGATCAGGAAATTGAAAAGATTATCGTGAATGGTAAAAACGCTATGCCGCCAATGAGTGTACTTTTGGAAAACAAAGAAAACTTGAACTTGGTTATCAAACACGTTAAATCTCTTAGAAAATAATGTCGGTCGGTCATGTAACTGTTGATGCGGTTGAGGAATCGTGTGTTTTAGTTGGTGTACTTACCTCCGATATTTCCGAAGAAACAGCCCAAGAGCATTTGGATGAACTTGAATTTTTAGCAGAAACTGCCGGAGCAATTACCATCGAGAAATTCACTCAAAAACTTCCTTACCCAAATCCAAGAACCTATGTCGGAACAGGAAAATTAGAGGAAATCAAACTATACATCAAGGCGACGGATGTTGAACTGGTAATTTTCGATGATGAACTTTCTCCTTCTCAATTGAGAAACATTGAGCGCGAATTGCAATGTAAAGTTTTGGATCGAACGATTTTAATCTTGGATATCTTCGCAAGTCGTGCACGAACTTTCCACGCAAAAACGCAGGTTGAACTCGCACAATTGCAATACATGCTCCCACGCTTGACGCGTATGTGGACCCACTTGGAGCGACAAAAAGGGGGAATTGGTTTACGTGGGCCTGGAGAATCTCAGATTGAAACAGACCGAAGAATCATCCAACAACGAATTTCATTAATGAAAGAACGTTTGAAGGAAATCGACAAGCAAATGACGGTTCAACGGAGTAATCGCGGACAGTTGGTTCGAGTTGCTTTGGTCGGTTATACAAACGTTGGAAAAAGCACTTTGATGAACTTGCTTTCAAAATCGGAAGTGTTTGCAGAAAACAAGCTTTTCGCAACATTAGATACAACTGTGCGGAAAGTAGTGATAGATAATATGCCGATGTTGCTCACAGATACGGTTGGATTCATCCGAAAATTACCTCAACAATTGATGGAATCATTCAAATCAACATTAGACGAAGTCCGGGAAGCAGATCTTCTGATTCATGTTTTAGACATCTCGCACCCCAGTTTCGAAGAGCACTTTCATGTGGTAAATGAAACACTGAATGAAATCGACAAAACAGAAAAACCGACCATTTTAGTTTTTAATAAAATTGATGCTTACCATGCTCCCGATTTGGAAGAAGGTGAAGAGGATTATTCTTCATTGGAATACTTAAAACGAACTTGGATGTCGAAAATGAATAAGACAAAATGTGTTTTTATCTCGGCTCAGAATAAAGATAATGTAGACGAACTAAAAGCCATTCTTTATGAGCAAGTGAAAGAAATATTCCGAATTAGGTATCCGTACAACAACTTTTTGTATTGAGCAAGATATTTCTCTGAACAAACCATTCCATGAAGAACCGACTAAGAAAGAAATTAATCATGTAATCTGATATTAAATATTTACTGATAAAATAGTGAATGCTTTTATTACAAATATAAGAAATGAATGGCCATTTAAAGTTATAATTATCGCCCATTCGCGATTCGTGGACCTGGAATTTAATTAAAAGAAAAAAGCGCATAAGTAGTCCCCAATGCGCCTCGATATCATAAAGATGAACTCCTATGCGGACTCTTTATCTTCAAAAATTCGTTTTGGGCGAAGTTGCTCGAATAAACCTAGGGTAATCCAAAATGGAAGGATGAAACCCATTAAAAAAATCAACATCCAAAATGCCATTCCGGCAATTAAAAGAAATAATACGATACCAAAAGTGCTCATCTTCTATTATTTTTGTGAACGATTTCGATGTAAAATTAAAAATTAAAAACAAATAAAAAACAAAAAATGGAATTTAGAATTGAAAAAGACACGATGGGGGAGGTTAAAGTGCCTGCAAATCGTTATTGGGGAGCACAAACTGAACGTTCGAGAAACAACTTTAAAATCGGGCCTGAAGGCTCCATGCCAGTAGAAATAATACATGCGTTCGCTTATTTGAAAAAGGCGGCTGCTCATGCCAATTGTGATTTGGGTGTTCTTCCTGCCGAAAAACGAGACCTAATTTCAACAGTTTGTGATGAAATTCTTACCGGTCAACATGATTCTGAATTTCCATTGGTGATTTGGCAAACAGGTTCTGGGACACAATCCAACATGAATTGCAACGAAGTAATTGCGAATCGCGCTCATGTTATCAACGGAGGAAATTTATTGGATGAACAAAAAGCGCTGAATCCGAATGATGATGTAAATAAATCTCAATCGTCAAACGATACCTATCCAACAGCCATGCATATTGCGGCTTACAAGTTGACAGTTGAAACGACACTTCCTGGTTTGTTGCATTTGAGAAACGTTCTTCAACAAAAAGTGGAGCAATTTAAAGATGTGGTTAAAACAGGTAGAACGCATTTTATGGATGCAACGCCTTTGACTTTAGGTCAAGAATTCAGTGGATATGTAGCTCAGATTGATAATTCTGTTCGTGCCATTAAGAATGCGTTGGTTGCAGTTACTGAACTTGCTTTGGGAGGAACAGCTGTTGGAACAGGATTAAATACACCTAAAGGATACGATGTGTTGGTTGCAAAGAAAATTGCTGAATTTACTGGCTTGCCGTTCGTTACTGCTAAAAATAAATTCGAGGCTTTGGCTGCGCACGATGCGATGGTCGAATTATCCGGAGCGTTGAAAAGAGCTGCTGTTGCCTTGATGAAAATCGCTAACGATATTCGTATGTTATCATCAGGACCTCGTTGTGGGATTGGTGAAATTATCATTCCGGATAACGAACCGGGATCTTCAATCATGCCGGGAAAAGTGAATCCAACTCAACCGGAAGCATTAACAATGGTTTGTGCTCAAGTAATGGGGAATGATATGGCTGTTGCGGTAGCTGGTTCTAACGGACATTTCGAATTGAATGTGTTCAAGCCTGTAATTGCTTATAATGTTTTGCAATCGGCTCGTTTAATTGGAGATGCTTGTGTCTCTTTTGCTGATAATTGTGCAGTTGGAATCGAAGCAAATCTTCCGGTGGTGAAGCAGCATTTGGATAATTCCTTGATGTTGGTAACGGCATTGAATACGAAAATCGGCTACTACAAAGCTGCCGAAATCGCAAAATATGCTCACAAGAATGGAACAACCTTGAAAGAGGCTGCCGTTGGATTGGGGCATGTGACTCCGGAGGAATACGATCTTTATGTTGATCCTTCTAAAATGATTGGTTCGTTGGATTAATGGAAATTGAACTAGTTGAAAGTGTGGTGAACCAAGTTTTGCCACACTTTTTTATTGCAAATTTTTAGAGTAAAACGAGCGCCGCTACAAATCCTAAAAATGAAAATACCAAAGCCGTTTCTGGCAATGGAATAAAACTTTGAATCCCAACTAAAAGAGCAAAAAATCCAATTCTCAGAAAGGAATTTCGTTTGTTCAGATGAATTATTTTAAGTTGCTTAGCGCCAACGATTCCCATTTTAAGTTCATTTTTGATGCGCATCCATTCGCTCGCAATGATTATAGGAACAAGAATTATTCCTTGCGCAATTCCCATATCTTCGTAAGATAGAAAACTGACAAATTCTTTCCCGAAATGGATATCATTTTGATGCAAAAAAACAGCAGAATGAATAACTAGTAATTCGATTATTAAGAGTGTAAGCTGTCGAAAAAAGATTTTGTTTTTCTCTGATTTAGTTATTTCGATCAACTTTAATCGCTGAGGTAAAAAAATCACCCTCGAAATTTGATCGAGCATAAAGAATATAAGAATGAAATACAGATTCCAATTCCAGAAAAAAAAACCAAATACAGGCAAGGCCACATCGCCCAACAACGAACTTATTCTCTCTATTCGATTCACCGTTGTTTTTTCAAAATAGCCACTCGGTCCTTACTCAACTCAAAATTCGGATTGTTTTTCAGTGCTTTCGCGTAAGAGAACAGAGCATTTGTAATATCCTTACGTTCCTCATAGATTAAACCCATGTTGTGGTAGGATTCAACATGCCTAGGTTGAATTTCCACCACTTTATCGTAATAAAACAGGGCGCTGTCTATATCTTTTTCGGAGAATTGCTTCATGTAGCCAATTTGAAAATAAGCATCAAAATAGGTGCTATCCAATCGAATCATTTTTCGATAAAGTGAAGTAGCGGCTTTTTCTTTTCCAAATTTTTGTTTTGCATAAGCCAATGAATAAATAACATCCGGGTTTTTAGGTTCCAGGCGGTAAGCTGTTGTGTAATATTCAATGCAGATTGGATTTTCTTTCATCTCATAAAGCGAACCTAACCATAAATAGCCAACCGTAAAGTCAGGGTCTTGCTGAACCGCAGTCTCGTATGAAGAAACAGCGCGTTCGAAATTCCCTAAATTTCTGTAAATACTTCCTTTTAACAGGTAGGCATCTCTGAATTTTGGATCGATGCGCAAAGCCTGATTAATGTATTTAAACGCTTGTTCATTGTCTTGAAAAAAACTATATGTATTCGCTAAACCAACCAAAGCTTTTGGGTTTTTTGAATCTTTTTTTATGATGTATTTGAACTGATTTTGCGCTCGAAATATATCTTCCGTAGTATAATTAGGCTTATTTAAAAGTGCCTGTGCATAAAGAATTCGGGTGTCCAATCGTGAACTATCCAAACGATAAGCTCTAGCGCCGTCAGCCATCGCAACATCAAACCGTAAATCCTCAATTGCTTCATTTCCATGCCTAAAAAGTAATTCAATACTATCCGGATAAATTTTCAATACACTGTCCAACTGTGCTCCAGTATAATCAACCACTTTATTTTTTTTGGTAGAATTATCGCAGGAAAAGAATAAAATTGTGATTAGAAGAATAAAAGAAATACGATATGCCATATTACAAAATTAATTATTTTGAATTGGTTTGAATCTTCTTTAAATTTGTAAAACAAAATTGGGATATGCGGTTCAAATTGTTTTCCATTCTCTTGCTTTTCGTTTTTAGTTTTTCAAATGCTTTTAGTCAAGGTTGTTCACAATGTAAAATGTTGGCAGAACAGGCAGGAACAGCTGATGAAGCCTCTTTTGGTTCGAATATCAATTATGGAATTTTGTATTTGATGATTATTCCTTACCTGATGCTGATGTTTTTGTTTAGAAATCAAATCAAGCGATTTCTGCAAAGCGTATTTAAATCGGCATTCAAATAAATGTCTTCCAATAGGAATTATCCCTCTTGTTTTCTCAAGTTTGAATTAACTTCTAAATTTTCGGATTTTCCCTCAAAATTGGATTATCCATTTTATTACGATCCAAAGCCACTTGCTGTTGAAGCCGCAAAACGATTGCAAGCCAAATTGGAAAAAGAGGATTTCAACCATAATTTCGGTATCGGACAAACTGCTCGAGGCAATGCAATAGGGAAAATGTTTGGTGTGTTGGTTGTTAAAACTAGTTCTGGTGAAATCGGATATTTGGCTGCATTTTCAGGTAAATTGGGTGATAAAAACCACCACGAAGGTTTTGTCCCACCCGTATTTGATATTTTGGAAGAAGATGGTTTTTTTAAGAAAGGAGAGGTAGAATTGAATGAACTGAATCGAAAGATAGAATCGATTGAAAATTCTTTGGAATTTGCGAATGCCATTCAAATATTGGAGCGTTTAAAAAAAGAAAGTGAAGAAAAAATAAATACGTTCAAAGCGTGGTTAAAGTCTGAAAAACAAAAACGTGCTGAAATTCGATTGAAAAATATAGACATTCTTTCTCAAGTTGAATTTGAAAAATTAAATGAGAAGCTTAAAAATGAGAGCATTTCCCAACAATTGGAGTTCAAAAAGTTAAAGAAATCACTTGCAGAACAAATTTTGGATTTAGAGCGAAATATATTTGAGGTACATCAAAATCTTAAAGAAATCAGAGCGAATAAATCAGCTCAACTTCAACAAGCTATTTTCAACCAATACACTTTTTTGAATTCTAAGAAACAAAACAAAAGTTTACTTGAAATATTTAGTAAAACGGTTTTTAAAGTCCCGCCGGCTGGAGCAGGAGAATGTGCCGCTCCCAAATTATTTCAATACGCTTTTTTACATGATTTGAAGCCGATTTGCATGGCTGAATTTTGGTGGGGAATGTCTCCAGACTCAGAAGTTCGTGTTCATAAACAATTTTATCCAGCTTGTCGTGGAAAATGCGAGCCAATCCTTGATCACATGTTGGACGGAATTCAAGTGGAAGATAATCCCATGTTGAAACAAGCGGAGGTAGGGGACTTAGAAATCGTTTATGAGGATGAATGGCTACTTTTAGTGAACAAACCCACCGAATTTTTATCTGTTCCCGGGAAAGAGTTGAAAGATTCAATTTTGGAGCGCGTAAAATTGAGGTATCCTAATGCCTCTGGTCCGCTCCTCGTTCATCGTTTGGACATGTCAACTTCGGGATTGTTGTTGGTCGCGAAGACGGAAGAGGTTTACAAAAACCTACAAAGTCAGTTCATTCAGCGAAAAGTAAAGAAAACATACATCGCTCTTTTAGAAGGAATTGTAAACGAAAAAGAAGGAACTGTTAATCTTCCTCTAAGAGTTGATTTGGATGATCGACCAAAACAAATGGTGTGTTATGAGCATGGTAAAAATGCGCTTACAGAGTTTAAAGTTATAGAGAAAAGAGATAATAAAACGAAAATCGAGTTTTATCCGATAACAGGAAGAACACACCAATTGCGAGTTCACTCGGCACATCATTTAGGGTTGAATTGCCCAATTGTTGGTGATGATTTATATGGAACAAAAGCAACTAGACTTCATCTGCATGCCGCTCAGATTGAGTTTACGCATCCCGTGACGAGAGAAAAAGTGTTAGTTGATTGCGAGGCAGAATTTTAGTTTAAAGAACGAAAAGCGGACATGTTCGGCGGATTTATCATAGGCAGCATAAAACATAAATTGGACATCTATGAAAATAGACCTTTGGCCGATTTCATACAACTATTTAATTAGGGCAAAAGAATTAGCAGCCGAATTAACTCATTTCAACGTAACTAAAATTGATCTCCCAGGTTAGAAAAATGAGTGTTATTTTGAAATAACAAAAGATAATTTTGGCCCGGAATTAGATGATCACACGACGTTATGAACCGTCACTGAGATATGGTTTTACTAGAATTCACTTTAACTCTATAAACATGACAAACTATATGCTCATCTTACTCGTTGGTTTTTCATTGTCAATTCGAACGAATGCAATCGGTCAAAAAGTTCAAGTAAAGGTTTTCAATAAAACCGGTTACAAGCTTGATTCTATGTCTTTTAACGATATATATTTTGGAAAAATTGATAAAGATTCTGCTATTTTACGAACAGGTATTGAGGAAATTATTATGTTGGGAGATCTTCCTCTACATCGGCCGTTTGCTATCATTGAAGGAAAAAGTAAACCACACAACCTAGCACCATGTGCAACGAAATCACGAAAAAAGAAAGCTGGATTCTTTTCATTTGATTTGTTCATTTATGAGAATGAAAATGTATATCACCTCTATTGGAAAAAGCATAATTATTTTGACAAGTATTAGATTAAATAACATCAGCTAGATTATTAACAATTTGATTGTCAACAACTTAGCTATTTAGAATAAGAAAGAGTGAAATACAATTAGTTTCTTTAATGAGTTGAATATCAACGACTTAAACTAGGTTTTATGTAGTTCACTCATGATAAAATTACTGAAATCTTTTTTTTGGCAGATGAATTTTGTAAAGAATTTGAATTATCAATATCAAACCATACGATTGGTAATGTTCCAAAGAAAAAGCCAAAAATGTCCTCTAGTGAGGTTATTTGTATTATGGTTCTTTTCCATGGGATGCATCAATAAACAATGAAGCATTTTTATCTAAATTTTGTCCAAAAATATCTTAATGATTTATTTCCTCAGACAGTTTCATACAACCGATTTGTTGAATTAATGCAACAATATGCCTTACCATTGACTATGTTTCTAAAGTTATGTTGTTTAGGTGAATGTACAGGTATTACCTATGTTGATTCAACTCCAATTCGGGTTTGTAAAAATAAAAGAATCAAGCGAAATAAAGTTTTCCAGAATATTGCAACTGTGGGTAAATCAACAATGGGCTTCTTCTTTGGATTTAAACAGCATCTAATTGTAAATGAGAAAGGTGACTTATTAAATTTTCAAATAACGCAAGCAAATACGGACGATAGAGAACCGCTCAAAACTCCGAAATTCACAGAAAAAATCAGCGGAAAAATTAGGCAACTCCAGATATATATCTGTTCAATTAGCTCAACTTTATTTGACAATGACATCCATTTATTTACAACGATTAAGAGAAAAATGACCAATTCTTTAATGACTTTAGCCGATAAAATTCTTCTAAGAAAAAGATCTGTGATTGAAACAATAAATGATGAATTAAAGAATATTTGTCAAGTAGAACATTCTCGTCATAGGTCATTTGAAAACTTTATTACCAACTTAATTTCTGGGTTAATCGCTTATTGCTTTTTCCCTAAAAAACCAGCTATTAAAGTACAACATTCTGACTCTGATCAATTAGTTCTTTTTTAATCGAACTGAGATTAAATAATATTTTTCGTGGAGAAAATATTAGATGCCAAAGGCTTGAAATTTTTAATTCATTGATAGGACACTATCAAAAAGAAAAGTACATAATTTAAATTATTTAACACTTTTTCGATTTTGTTTTTTTCTAATTTTGAATTGATCAAAATAATATTTACTTAAAAATCAGATTATGGCATTTGAATTACCAAAATTGGCTTACGCTTATGATGCGTTGGAGCCTTATATAGACGCTCGAACAATGGAAATACACCATACAAAGCACCATCAGGCGTACATTACAAATCTTAATAACGCTATTGCCGGGACTGAACTGGAAGGCAAATCAATTGAAGATATTTTAAAAGTTTGTAAAGAAAAACCAGCAGTCAGAAACAACGGCGGTGGCTATTGGAACCACAACTTGTTTTGGGAAATCATGAGTCCAAACGGTGGTGGAGCTCCAACAGGTGAGTTGGCAACAGCCATCAATGAGGCTTTCGGTGATTTCGAAACATTTAAGGATTATTTCGCGAAAGCAGGAGTTACTCGTTTTGGTTCAGGATGGGCTTGGCTTTGCGTAACAGATGGTAAATTGGAAATATGTTCTACTGCCAATCAAGATAATCCATTGATGGGTGAGGGTTGTTCAGGAACGCCAATTTTAGCTTTGGATGTTTGGGAACATGCGTATTACTTGCATTACCAAAATCGTCGTCCGGATTATATTGCTGCCTTCTTCAACGTAGTTGATTGGAATGTGGTTGCCGCGAAATACCATGCTGCGAAATAAATAAGAGAAGAATTTTTTATCGAGAAAAGACTGTCAGAAATGGCAGTCTTTTTTGTTGGCATTCATTCAACATTGATAAAATCGATTTGGAAAAACATGCGGACTATTATTCCTATATTTGAGTTTAAATCCAATCGAATGATATCAAGAATTTCGTTTTTCATATTCTTTTCGTTTTTCAATTTAATCGCATTCTGTCAATTTACACCTAAGGAATTCCTTGGTTATGAATTAGGAGAGAAATTCACACGTCACCACGAGGTTGTGAACTATTTTAAAGCAATGGAAAAGACTTTTCCGGCCAATTTGAAAGTTGAAAAATACGGGAAGACTTATGAAAATCGCGATTTAATTCTAGCATATATTGGAACTTCTGAAAACCTTCAGAAATTAGAGCAAATACGAACGAATCATGTTAATTTGGGTAAAAATGAAAACGTTGCAATCGTCTGGTTGAGTTACAACGTGCATGGAAATGAATCTTCCGGAACAGAAGCGGCTATGGAAACAGTCTTTCGTCTGTTAACAGATAAAAAGGAGTTGCTCAAAAATACGATTGTCATTATGGATCCTTGTCTGAATCCGGATGGGCGCGAGCGTTTTGTCAATTTCTATTATCAGTATGGCAATCGAATACCTGATAAGCATAGTTTCAGCGCAGAACATAACGAGCCATGGCCTAGTGGACGGCCGAATCACTATTTATTTGATTTAAACCGCGATTGGGCTTGGATGACCCAAATTGAAACTCAAAAGCGCCTACAAAAATTTAACGATTGGTTACCTCACGTGCATGTGGATTTTCACGAACAAGCGATGGATGAGCCTTACTACTTTCCCCCCGCAGCAGAGCCTTATCATCAAGTAATAACTGATTGGCAACGGGAGTTTCAAAAGGATATTGGAAGAAAACACGCATCTGAATTCGATAAGAATAAATGGCTTTATTTTTCAAAAGAAGTTTTCGATTTACTATATCCAAGTTATGGTGATACTTATCCGATGTATAGCGGTTCTATTGGCATGACGTACGAGCAAGGAGGAAGTGGACGAGCAGGGTTGTCTGTGCTAACTAAAGTTGGAGATACGCTAAAACTTAAGGATCGTATTTTGCATCATGTCACAACCGGTCTATCAACAATTGAATTAAGTTCTACCAAGGCAGATATATTGATTAAAGAATATTACAATTATCGAAACAACAAGAAGTACAAGTATAAATCTTATGTTTTTTCGGGAAAAGAGGAATTACTAGAACCATTGATTTCGTTGCTTCAGAAAAATAAAATCATTCTTGAATTCGCTCCTGAAAACACAATAGTTAAGGCGTATAATTATCAAAATGGAAAAAATGACAGTTATGTTATCAAAAAAGGCGATATCCTTGTTTCGGTAGATCAAGAAAAAGGCACTTTGGCAACTGTATTACTAGAGCCAAAAACACATCTTAGTGATTCATTGACATACGATGTAACGGCTTGGAATTTACCTTATGCTTTCGGAATTGACGCCTTTGCTTCAGAGAGTAAAATCAATGGAAAACCTTTTTCGAAGACTAATCAGTTAGAAAATAGATTAGAAAGTTCTTGTTATGCTTATCTTGCGCGTTGGAATTCACTAAAATCCACGAAATTTCTTGCTGATTTGCAGTCTCTAGGAATTAAAGTTTCATTTCATGATCAAACGTTCAAACTTAATAATCAAATTTTTGAGCCTGGAACATTAATCATTAATCGAGGAGAAAATAATGACGTCGATTTTGATGAAAAAGTAACGAAAATAGCTGATCAGAATCAAATTCGGCTTTCGTTTTCAGCGACAGGTTATGTTGATGAAGGACTCGATTTTGGTTCAAGTCACGTAAAACCGATTTTAAAAAAGAAGGTGGGTTTATTAATGGGAAATAACGCCTCCTCCTTATCAGTTGGTGAAGTTTGGCACTTTTTCGAACAACAATTAGAGTCCAATGTTCATTTATTTTGGGAGTCTGAATTGATCTCAGCGCTAAGCGAGATAAATACTTTGATCATACCTGAAGGAAGTTACGATTTATCGAGCAATGAATCCTTGAAAAAATGGATTGAACATGGAGGTAATTTGATTGTATTAGGTTCTGCTGTTTCGAGTTTTGCTAACGATGAATCGGGATTTTTTGGAATAAAAAGAAAGGAAATTATAGATACTACAACTCGTGAGTTAAGTTATGGTTCCGTTGAAAGAAATGATATTAGTGAGACGATTATTGGTGCCGTTTATAAATGTGAATTAGATAAAACACATCCGTTAAATTTTGGGTTTAACCGTTATGAAACCTTGCGTCAAAGTGCTGATATCTATGAGCTACAAGAGGGGGTAAATGTTGTTCGACTAGGAAAAAACCCCAGTTCATTGAATGGTTTTGTTGGTAGTGGGGTAAATAAAATGCAATCTGAAGCTGTAATTGCCGGTATTGAAGAAATTGGGCAGGGTCAAGTTATTTATTTTATCGATAATCCATTATTTAGAGGATTTTGGGAAAGAGGAAAATTACTTTTTTCGAATGCGGTCTATTTGGTTGGTAATTAAAAATACTTTTCTTAGTATAAAGTATGTTTTTTATTTTTATGTACCGGAATTTCAATAGATTTTTAGATAAAATGTTAATGAATTTTTAAGTTCAACCTAAAGAAAAATAATCTATGCGCCTAATCAAATATCTTTTTCCGATAACATTAATTTTATTCAATTGCGGTGAATCATCTAACTCCAAATCGAAAGAGAATGCTGATGGTAAAACTGAAAATTCTGATTGGACGAATGAACTAGTCGAATTGAAGGACAAGGCCTTGGAAAAAAGTCAAAAATTAGGTGAAAAACTTAAGGACAAGTGGAATAAAATTGAAATCAATGGTTTTTCTGTTGATGATGACATAAAATTGGGTCAGCAATTGTATGATGAAATTCATTCATCACGCGATTATAAAATAGTGTCTAAAGAAGCCAATCCAACTATATATGAGTATATTGAGAAAATCAAACAAACTATTTTGACGAATGGAGATTTTCGTTACAAAGAAAAATTTGAATGGAAAATCACGGTTTTGAATGATGACAAAACAATTAATGCATTTTGTGCTCCGGGTGGATATATTTTCGTTTATACCGGAATATTGAAATATTTAGATAATGAAGCAGAATTTGCAGGGGTTTTGGCTCACGAAATGGGTCATGCCGAACGCAGACACGGGACCCGCCAAATGACAAAAACATACGGCATTCAAATGTTATTAGACTTTATCATGCGTGGTGAAAACAGTGCCAATTTCAAGCAAATAATAGGCGGCCTATTGTCTTTACGTTATTCTAGAGCTTATGAACGAGAAGCAGACGAGTGCTCTGTTAGTTATTTGTGTAATACATCCTATAAATCGGATGGAGCAGCAGGTTTTTTCGAGAAAATTGTAAAAGAAGAAGGAGCTAAGTCTGAAGAGTTATTAAGTACGCATCCGGATCCGGCGGAACGAATTAATACCTTCCGTTCGTTAAAGAAAAAAATGAATTGTCAAGGAAGTCAAAAATTTACGGAGCGCTATCGAACGATAAAAAAGTTGAGAATAAAATAGTTTTAACTTATTGACCTTTTCCAATTAAAAACACAGTTGGACTTTTGGAAAGATCGTACGCTTTTTCGCGCCAGTCCTTTACCGAAAGAGTTGTTATTCTCGAATTAATTAAGGTTAAATTTGAGGCGATGCATAGCTCGGTGGAATCGCTCAATTCATTCAGAAGGTCTTCTAAAACATGCATATTTCGAAAAGGGGTGTCCATAAAAATATGCGTTGTTCCTGTTCGTCTGCAATCCATCTCGAAATCTTTTAATTTTCGAACACGATCTTTACGGTCTTTAGGCAGGTAGCCGTGAAATGCGAATTGCTGTCCGGAAAAACCACTTCCCATAAGTGCTAATAGAAAAGAAGACGGTCCAACAAAAGGCACCACCTCAATTCCTTGACTGTGAGCTAAATTAACGAGTTCAGCCCCGGGGTCGGCAACGCCTGGGCATCCGGCTTCAGATAATACACCCACGTTTTCTCCTTTTGTTAATAGTAGAAGGACATCCATTAGTGTTTTTTCTCCCGAATGCTTATTTAATGAAAAAAAAGTACTTTCATCTATCGGAAATTCGCGGTCCATTTTTCGAAGGAGTCGCCGTGCTGATTTAATTTCTTCAACAGCGAAAAACCTCAAATCTTTGACAGTATTTATGACATCAATCGGAATTAAATCTGCGATTGTTTCTCCTCCCAATGTATTTGGAATCAAAAATAATTTACCCGATTTTGCCATTTTTTATTTTTTCGATGATCACATCTGTTACTTTGTCCAATAAATCATGAACATCCATGAAGTCTTTCATTGAACCATAATAGGGGTCCGGAACATGTTTTTGTTTATTTGGATACAATTCATCTAATATTAACCTGACTTTTAGTTGCTCTTTATCTCCAGTTGTTAATCGAATTACGTTTGACAAATTAGATTGATCCATAACATAAATAACATCGAAGTCGTTGAAGTCTTTTTTTGAAAATTGACGAGCTCTCAAGTCTTGTATTTCTGTACCTCGTAATTTCGCCGTTTCAATCATGCGTTGATCAGGAGGAGAACCAATGTGGTAGTTAGCTGTTCCAGCAGAATCGACAAAAACATTTAAATTTTGTTCTTTTACTTTACGTCGTAAAAGACCATCAGCCATTGGTGAACGGCAAATGTTTCCCAAACACACCATTAAAATGCGAAGGTCGTAGTTTTTAGAATTCAAAATGAATTATTGAATGGTCAGTTTCTTCTCCAATTCCTCAATGTAATGACGGAATTGCTTATCTGTTTCGGAAAGATTCACAACCGTACGACAAGCGTGAAGAACTGTAGCATGATCTTTTCCACCGCAGTGAGCACCAATGTTAGCCAAAGAGGATTTTGTCATCTTTTTAGAGAAATACATGGAAATTTGTCTCGCTTGAACAACTTCTCTCTTTCTCGTTTTTGACTTAAGCATTTCAATTGGTAAATCGAAATAATCACAAACGACTTTCTGGATGTATTCAATTGAAACTTCTCTTGCAGTGCTGCGAACAAACTTGTCTACCATTTGCTTGGCTAAGTCGAGTGTAATCGCTTTTTTATTCAGCGAAGCCTGAGCCAATAAGGTATTTAAGGCACCTTCAATTTCTCGAACGTTGGTATTGATGGAATAAGCCAAGTATTCAACTACTTCTTTTGGCAATTCGATCCCACTTCCGTACATTTTTTTCTCAAGGATTGCGATACGCGTTTCCAAATCAGGAGTACCCAAATCTGCTGACAATCCCCACTTGAAGCGAGAAAGTAAGCGCTGCTCCATTCCTTGCATTTCAACCGGAGCTTTGTCGGAAGTCAAAATAATTTGTTTTCCATTTTGATGCAAATGATTGAAAATACTAAAGAAAACATCTTGCGTGCGCTCTTTTCCGGCAAAGAATTGAACATCATCAATGATTAATACGTCAATCATTTGATAGAAATGAACAAAATCATTTGTGGTTTGATTTTTAATCGCGTCAATGAATTGATGTGCGAATTTTTCCGATTGAACGTAGAGAACAGTTTTATTTGGAAAGTTGTCTTTAATGGCAATTCCAATAGCATGAGCCAAATGCGTTTTACCAAGTCCAACCCCTCCGTAAATTAAAAGTGGATTGAAAGCAGTTCCACCCGGCTTATTGGCCACGGCATAACCTGAGGCTCGCGCCAAACGATTACATTCTCCTTCTACAAAATTGTCAAATGTGAATGCCGGAATCAGATTCGATTCAATATTTACTTTTTTCAGTCCTGGAATGACAAAAGGATTGCGAATTTGCTTTTCCGTAACGTTAATTGGCATATTAACCGGAGAATTCTTTAATGAATTCGTATTATGAGCAGGGATTTTAACCGTATATGGATTCGAGTTTTTAGAATTGTTTTCCATCACAATGCTGTACTCAAGGCTGCCATCTGCACCCAACTCCTTTTTCACAACTTTTCGGAGTAATGTTATGTAATGTTCTTCCAGCCATTCGTAAAAGAAATGAGATGGGACCTGAATCGTTAAAACACTATTATCCAATTTTACAGGCACAATTGGCAG
>JBIIVA010000142.1:0-6753 GCA_044339705.1 Crocinitomicaceae bacterium | reverse complement strand
GGATAATTTCAGCAATTTGGTCTTCACTTGGATTATTTCCTAGCGCTTGAATTTGTTTGATTTTTTCCAAATTTAAATGCTCTTCAAGTCCTTTGATTAAACCATAAAATGAAACTTCAGCCGTATTCGGTATAAATGAAAAAACAGAATTATCGAAATCGAAATTTACTGTTTTTAAAACTTGTGGAACAATCAAGCGCCCAAGTGCTTTTCGCTCTTTGTAAATGTCAGCATCCGATCCACGAGAGAAATAGATTCGCTCAAACGAACATTTTTTAAGATCTTTCGGAACGTTAATCATTTCCTCAGAAACATTTCCGTTCTTTTTGATAATTAAAGCGTGACCAGGTTGAAGTTCTTTTATTTGTTCAACCTTTAAATTAAATGCAGTTTGAATAACCGGGCGTTCTGATGCCACCACACAGATTTCGTCATCTTCATACCAAAAAGCAGGTCTGATTCCACTTGGGTCTCTCAAAACAAAGGCGTCTCCGTGACCCAAAAGTCCTGCCATCGCATATCCTCCATCCCAGTCCTCTGATGCTTTCTTGAGGATTTTAGACAAATTCAATTGATCTGCAATTCGAGCATATATTTCAGGATTACTGTAGCCTAAGGATCTATATTGGCGATACAGTTCATCGTTTTCCACATCCAAGAAATGTCCGATTTTCTCCAGAACAGTTACCGTATCCGATTTTTCCTTTGGATGCTGTCCGATGTTTACAAGAACACTGAAAAGTTCATCAACATTCGTTAAATTGAAGTTCCCTGCAACAACTAAATTTCGTGTGATCCAGTTATTTTGACGTAAAAACGGATGACAACTTTCAATGGAATTTCTTCCAAATGTACCATACCGAAGGTGACCTAAGAAAAGTTCTCCTGTGAATCCTGCATTTCGCTTCAGGTATTCAACATCGTTTAGTTTTGATTTATCTTCTTCGGCAATTTGTTGGAATCGATTGTTAATTTGATCAAAAATATCTTGAATTGGACTTTTAGCGATTGATCGAACTCGTGAAATGTAACGCTCACCTGGAGCCATGTCAAACTTAATATTCGCAACACCGGCACCATCTTGTCCGCGGTTGTGTTGCTTCTCCATCAAAAGGTGAAGTTTGTTTATTCCGTAGAGCGCAGAACCATATTTATCGACATAGAATTGCATGGGTTTTTTTAGCCTCAATAGGGCAATCCCACATTCGTGTTTAATGGCATCACTCATGTTCTCCGGAAATTTGACGCGAAGATAGTGATTTGAAAAAGAAGAAAGTAGTGAAACGAAAAACTAATTTGAATTTCCCTTCACATTCTTCTAATGTCCGCCTGGTTGGCAGCATTTTGGCAGTTTTAAAACATCTTCTTCTTTTGCTTTCACCTCATCAGCGCTATAGCCAATACTGGCAATTGCTTGCTTGATTTCTTGCAGCGAAATAGATTTGGTTTTATACCGAACGGTTACCTTTTTAGAATCCAGGTCGAGTTCACCAAAAACTACTCCTTTCGTATAATTAAGCTTACTTTCAATTCGTTCTTTGCAATCCCCGCATTGAGCTGAAGTTTGAATCACGGCTTCTTCGATTTTCTTTTGACCAAATGTCAATCCTGTCAAGAAGAGAAATAAAAATAAAGTTGTTGCTTTCATACTATTCAAATTTAAAAATAATTAGTTTTTCTTTTTAGTTCTTGGAATGGAGAATCTGAATCCTCCGTAAATGTTAATTCCCATAATAGGACCCCAAACGTTTGTTGCATCAAAATACTGACCAAAAGGGTTTTGACTATCAATTATTGGATGTTGTTGTTTAAAATTCGTCAAGTTTTCACCACCCAAATAAATTTCCAACTTCTTGTAGATGTAAGTTATTTGGCCATTTAGCATTGGATAAATCGAACTAAATTGCTCCTGCTGATTCTGATCGAAAAGCGAATCGGAAGGAAGTCTGGATTGACCATAGACTGAACAAGTCAAGTCAAATTCCCAGCGTTTGTTTCTCGTTCGATAGGCCAAATTGACAAAACCTCGGTGTTTTGGAATCATTACTTGCTGTTGCATTCTGCCATCATAAACCGCTTTCACGCTTAAGAATTTATAGGCCAATCGTATTTCAAAGTTTTTAATCGGGCTGAAATTAAATTCCGTTTGAAAGGCATTTGAGAAGGAAGCATTTGCCAAATTTTTAAAAATAATGCTTTTGAAATTCGTATCGCGATCAACAATCAATTGATTTTCAAAAAAAGTATGATAGAAATCTACGGATATTCCTGCTTTGTTTTCAAACAAGCGCATTTCGTGAAACAATGATCCTCCGATATTCCATGAAATTTCGGGTTTGATGTCCGATGGAGCAATCCACGTTTTTGAACTTGCGAGTAAAGAAATGTTGTCAATCATATAATTAGGTACACGCCATCCTTTTCCACCTGTAATTCGCAAATCGGTTAACTCATTTAAAGCAAATTTTAAATGGGCACGTGGCGAAAATTGACCACCAAAAAGGTTGTGTTGATCGTATCGCGCACCCGCGACAGCAGTCAACCGACTTCCTGTATACGTGTATTCGAAGAAAGCTCCTGGAATTAGTTCTTTTCGTCCTTCTTTTAACGTGTCGACATTTTGCGAAATATCCAAAGCTACGAAGCTTGCTCCAACTTTAAAACGATGATCAGTAGTTCCAATGTAGTCATCGTAAATAGCATTTACGTATCCGCGTTTCTCCAAACCCGCAAAATTTCGAATTCCAAAAAGGCCATCGAGCTCCTGATATTTCAAGTTATAAACGATTCCCAAAGACTGATAAGGTCGTTTTCCGAAAAACCCGGTTTTTGCAAATACATCAGCGTGTCTCGAATTAATTAAAAGCCCATAGGAGTTCGAAGGCCAAATGGTTGCATTTTCTCTTTTGAAGGAAGTCTGACCGCCGACTTTGCGATCTTGGTACAGATTAAATCCAAATTGCGATTCCATTTTCTTGCCTTGGTATGCCCAACGATTGACAAGAGCTAAATTGTCTCCCATCGGCAAATCCCGAAAATTGTCCATGTTGTGGTCGATGTTGCCATAAACGGAGGATGCATGAGCAAAAGTCCCCGTGCTCCAATTTTCATTTAGGACTTGACCTGCGTTTAAATTAAGCTCAGATCGACCAAAAATATTTTGATAGCCATTTACGAAAACCCGCTCCATTTCATTTGGTTTTTTCAATTCGAGGTTCACCAAGCCTGCCATCGACTCAAAGCCATTGACAACTGTTCCTGTTCCTTTGGTAATTTGTATGGATTCAATCCAAGTTCCCGGAAGCGAATGAAGTCCGAACGAACTTTCAAGTCCACGCAAATAAGGAATGTTTTCCATTTGAATTTGCGTATAAACGCCATCGAGTCCCATCATTCTGATTTTTTTTGCTCCTGAAACGGCATCTGTAATGTTAACGTCAACTGAAGCGTTTGTTTCAAAGGATTCAGACAAGTTACAACACGCTGCTTTTCGAAGTTCCGCGCTTGTGAGTTCTTCAACGTGAAGTGTTTTCATTTTTGATATTCCGTGTGATTTTTTTCGGAACTCAATAATCACTTCAGGAAGAATTTTCTCAGAGAATAAGGTAATATCCAAAGCGATAAAACGATCATTTTTATTTACCGGAATGGAATCAGAAATATATCCAACAGCCGAAATGATTAATGTATCTGGAAGTGACTTTGGTAAGACAAGTTCAAAAGTTCCATCTTCTTTAGTTAATACTCCTGATTTTGATTGAAGGAGTTTAACTTTTGCCAATGAAATTGGTTTTTTAGTACCTGTTGCATCGAACCCTTGCACGAGTCCTTTTAATTGTGCATTTGTCGCCATGCCATAAAAAAGGCACAGCAACACTAGAATTAGTTTAATTTTCATTTAAATAAATTTAGAATTAGGAAAAATGTTTCGTTTCCTAATTTCTAAATTCGAAAGACTTGGTTCCTGATGAGTATTTTTCTCCCATAAAGTAATGGTGGGGGATCGATTCCTGAAAATGATAAGGAATCATCATTATAAATAGTTGGATTGAAATTGAGTTCAAAAAAATGTTTTTCGACAGCTAATGATGGAGAATCAAAACTTAACTTTATACACGAAGTTGAATAATCGGATTTTACTTTAAAAATCTTTGTTTCGTTGTGGCAACAGTCTTTTTTTTGTTTCTTCTGACAACAAGCAGGTAATTCGCTTAATTTCTTTTCACAATGTGAATCATCAGGTATGAAAAAAGATGTGAAGGAACCTTCCTCCTCGCAAACGTACGTATATATTGCTACACCAATATTTCCGAAGAAAATGAGAACTATTAAAAACCAACATGTTAATACGCGAATCACTTTGCAAATTTAAATAACAGAAATGAAATTGGTCAAATAAAAGTTATCGAATTAGATTAACGAAACCAGAGATTTGTTGGGTAGCATATGGATTATCGCAAGGTCTATATTTTAAAACATAAATGTATGTTCCATCTTGACAAGGTTTAGAATCATATGTTCCATCCCATCCTTCATTACATTGTTCTGTTTCGAATATTAATTCCCCCCATTTATTGAAAATTTGAAATTCCCATCCATCCACTTCGAAAGCCGTTTTTGGAATGAATACATCGTTAATTTGATTTCCATCCGGAATAAATGTATTGGGAACATAAATTGCAAATGGCTCTACGAAGACTTCTCGGATAGCCGTGTCACTGCAACCATATTGATTTGTGACAACTTGCATGGGATAATCACCTCCCGATTGCGTATATTCATGAAAGAAATTTGCTTCAGTGGTGGTAAATTGGCGATTATCGAAAAAATAGAAAAAGGACGTTGCATCAGTAGATTGATCAATAAATTCGACCTTCGAATTACAAATATCAACCTTATAAGGATTGACCATAAATCCTGCGTTTGGTCCGGGAAAAACTTGCACAATATCCTGTTGCATTAAATATAAGGTGTCAACACATCCTTTGAGTGTAATCATGGTTAAACTTACACTATAGCTTCCTGGTGCGGAATAAATATGGCTGGGACTGTAACTGTTTGAAGTTCCACCATCACCAAAATCCCATGAATATAATGTAGGGGCATCTGACTGACTTTGATTTACAAACAAAGCCGATGAAGGAGCGCATTGTAAAGCATTTAAATATTCAAAATCAATTGAGGGCTCACCGTACACGAAAACACGCGAAGAAACAGTGTCTTTACATATGTCATACGACCCTATTAACAGAACATCATGATTACCTGGCGTAAGGAATTGCACCCCCGATACATCGACAGTTGTAGCGGAATTAGGAATTGAATTTAGTCCAAAATCCCACAAAAATGTTGCGCTAGGTTGACCCGATGCAGAACCATCAAAGCTGTACAAGCCATCTGTAATGCAAAGAGAATCATTGTGAGTAAAGGAGATAAGCAAGGGTTCATTCAGTGTTATATTTATCGTCGAAGTATCTCTGCAACTCGAAGTGGAACTTGCAATCAATTGAACCGTGTAATTACCTGAACTTGGGAAATTAAAAGTTGGTTCAAATTGATTACTCATATCAGTCGTACTGTTCGATACACCAAATTCCCATTGGAAATTGTTCGCATTTATTGAATTGTTTCCAAAAGGAATTGTTAACCCAAAACACTGAATTAAAGGGGGTATTTCAATAATACTTGTCGGTAAATCAAATATGTAAATCGAATCAGTGAAACTCGTTTCGCAATCACCATCATTACCATTCAATGTCACAACATGAAAGCCGGGTTGTGTAAAACTAACATTCGGAACGACCAAATTTGTGGATGATTGAACAGAAGCATCCGAATCAAAATCCCATGAGAATGATGCTGAGGTGTTGGATGTTATCCCCGTGAAATTAAAAACATTTGCTAGAATACAAATAGAATCCTCTGATGTCCATGATAACGAAAATGGATTGTTCACTGTAATATTCATGTAGGCAGTATCCGTACATGACATTCCGGGATTTACGATTAACCGAGCGACATAAGTTCCCGATGATGGATAAGTGAATGTAGGAGCAAAACCTGCACTTACATCGCTATTCGTTCCTGAAACTCCAAAATCCCATGCGTAATTCATTCCCCCGTAAGATTGATTTTCAAACTGAACAGTTAAGCCTTGGCAGTAGGAAACAAAAGTTGAAAGATCTTCTTGGAGCGGAAGAATTGCTTGAAGCGTGATATTGCAATCAAAAACCCGAAATAAAAAGTCTCGCACGGTTTCCCCAACCAAAGTTCCATTTCGAAATTCCTGAGAACGAACACCAACAACAAACAAACCAATCATATTTGGATCAACTGTAATAATTCCGGTTGAAGGATTAATGGTTATCGAAGAACCCGGACCAAGTGCATTGGTTGCTCCGAACCCTGAAGCCCATTGCACAGGAAAATAAGGAGGGGCAGGAGCTTGAGATGGCATTGGATTAGCGGAATTTGCACCTGAATTCGGTGTAACTAACGAATAAACCAATAAATCACCATCCGGGTCGGTTGCAGAATGATCAATGGTTTTCTGTTCATTATTACATAGTAACATCGGAGGATAATAGGTAAATCGTGGACTGCTATTGTTTGTAAAACCCGTTTCTGATCCTGGAATGTGTGTGGTAAGAGTTAACCCCGTGTCATCCGGAGAAACCAAATTGGTAATATTTGGACCTCGACAACATCGTTGATAGGACGCATTATAACCTCCAGGAATGGGAGGTAAATTAA
>JBIIVA010000141.1:0-6814 GCA_044339705.1 Crocinitomicaceae bacterium | reverse complement strand
TTGTCCATCATATTTGACGCTTATTTCACTATATTTATTCCAACCTTCAAAGGAAATTGCTTCTTTATAAAATGTTGTCAATCGACTAAATTTTTCAGCAACTTCTTCATCGGTATTGGCCGTTCCGAAAACAATCTTTTGGTCTCCAACTAATGGAATCAGAACAAAATCACCATCTCTTTCGAGGTAAACTTGACCGATTAATTTATACATTAATGGATGTTTACAAACATAATTTGAAATTCGAAAGACTTCGTCCAATTTTTTAATACTTTTCAAGGAATCATTGTTAATAAAATCGTGTATTGAACCCTTTAAAAATCGGTCATGGAGATAGCCTGAAAAAACAATTACGCGAGCAGTATGATTCGGTGATCGTCTCATTAAAAATCCATCTTCATCTATGTAATAAGTTTGATTAGTTGTGTTAAAAATACGCGCAATTGGTTTTCTTAGCTCAACTCGGATATTCCATTTATTACCTATTTCTCGAAAAACATCAACATTTTTCACTTCTTCCATTAAGGTGATTTTACGTTCTATTTTCCGAATATCCAATTGCTCATTTTTTTGATTGAGTGTTAATAAACCTAAATTTCGCAAACGAGTTATGAGTTCCTCCTCGGTTAAAAAAGTTTCTCCATCAACGTGAATGGAAATAGCAGGAGATTCAATCGTTTTTTTGTTTTCTTCCTTATTTGCAAATACAAAAACGGTAATTACACCTCCCAAAATGAGAATCCAAAAACATATTTTGAGCCATTTTTTAATCATTGAGGTTGGATTTTAATATATCGGTTAATGGCTTGACAATGCGGTCAATATCTCCGGCTCCAATTGTTAAAATGATGCCTTGTTTAAACTTGGAGAAATACTGAAGAATTTCCGATGGCGACTTCAATGATTTCTTTTGACATTTTATCTTCTGCAGGAGCCATTCACTTGAAATTCCGTGAATTGGTTCCTCTCTAGCCGGGTAAATTGGCATTAGAATTAGTTCATCCAAACGCGATAATTGGCTCGCAAAACCATCAGCAAAATCTCTTGTTCTCGTAAATAAATGTGGTTGGAAAACCCCTATTATCTTTTGGTTCGGATAGAACATTTTAATGGAATCGATTAAAACTTTTATTTCCTCAGGATGATGCGCATAATCGTCAATGTAAACTAATTTTTCAGTTCTTACGCAATATTCAAATCTTCGTTTAACACCAGTAAATGACTCAATTGCTTTTCGAATTGTTTGCTCATCCATGCCCATTTCGTTCAAAAGAGCAATACACGCTAAGGCGTTTTCGGCGTTGTGAATTCCGGGAATACCAAATTTGACCCGAGGCCAAAACCCATTTCTTAATCGGACATCTCCGAACAAAAATCCATCGGCCCAGGTTAAATTATGAAGTGAATAATGAGCTGTTGGTGAGTTAACTGAATATGTGTATGACTTAGAAAGGGAGTTCAGGGCTAATCCTTCTTTTTGAATTAAAAATCCTTGCATTTCTGTTTTCATCGCGTATTGTCGAAATCCTTCCTTAAATTGGTCTTGACTGCCATAAATATCCAAATGATCGGGATCAACAGCTGTGACAATACTTGCGAATGGTGAAAGTTGCAAAAAAGAGCGATCGAATTCGTCCGCTTCAATAACTGTATATTCGCTTGTTTCCGATAGAACTAAGTTCGAATTGAAATTTGTTGCTATTCCTCCCAAAAATGCATTGCACTTCCAAGAAGATTGATTTAAGATATGAGCTAAAATGGAACCAGTGGTTGTCTTGCCGTGTGTTCCAGCAACGCATAGCCCTTTCGATTGGCGTGTTAGCAATCCCAAAACTTCTGCGCGCTTCCATACCTTGAAATCATTCTGAATGAAATAATTATATTCCTTATGTGTTTTAGGAATGGCAGGAGTGTAAATGACCAAGGTTTTTTCTTTGTTCTTGAAAACCTTTGGAATTTCGGATCCCAAGTCTTCAAAATGAATATCGCAGCCTTCTTCGATTAGTTTTTCTGTTAATTCACTTGGAGTTTTATCGTAGCCGGCAACATGCAATCCATGGTAATTGAAATAGCGAGCAAGCGCAGACATTCCAATTCCACCGATTCCGATGAAATAGACATTCTTGTATTGATCTGAAAGACTTACTTTACTCATCTAATATTTTTTCACACATATCAACGATTTCCACAACCGCATTTGGTTTCTCTAATTTCTTGATTGCCTTTGAAAGTTGCTGACATCGATCGCTGTCTTTAATTAATTTCAATGCTTCTTCAACCAAATCATCACGAGCATCTATATCGCGAACTAGCAATGCTGCATTTTTCTCTACGAGTGCCATTGCATTTTTAGTTTGATGATCTTCGGAAACGTTAGGAGATGGAACGAGAATCACTGGCTTTCCAACGATACTTAGCTCCGAAACAGAAATTGCACCTGCGCGTGAAATAATAACATCCGCAGCAGCGTATGCGCAATCCATTCGAGAAATGAATTGATGCAAATGAATGTTGGTTTTGTCTCTTACAATTAACTCATCCTGCAAACGCTCGAAATAGTGTTTACCACATTGCCATAAAAGCTGAACTCCTTCTTTATTAAATTCTTCAACTCCATGCAGCATAGATCGATTCAAAGTTTTTGCGCCAAGACTTCCACCAATGACTAAAACTGTTGGTAATTCAGGATTTAAATTAAAAACTTTTTGTGCTTCTTGCCGTTCGCAATTTGATTCACCAGTTAACTCTTTACGAACAGGATTTCCAGTTAAAACCACTCGTGTATTTGGAAAAAATTTTTCCATTCCTTCGTATGCCGTGCAAATACATCCCGTTTTCTTTGCCAACATGCGATTGGTCTTTCCAGGAAATGAATTTTGCTCTTGAATGACGGTTGGAATTCCAATGAATTGCGCCATTTTTAAAGTCGGACCGCTCGCATAACCTCCAACACCAATAACCAAATCCGGCTTAAATTTTTTGATAATTCTTCGAGCTTTCAGTAAACTTTTTACAATCTTTATTGGCAAAAGAAAATTAGAAAAAGTGAACTTTCGTTTGAATCCAGCAATTTCAAGCCCCTCAATTTTATAACCTGCTTGTGGCACTTTCTCCATTTCCATTTTTCCTTTGGCACCAACAAATAGCACTTTAGCCAATGGATTTCTTTTTATAATTTCATCAGCGATCGCAATAGCAGGGAAAATGTGTCCTCCCGTTCCTCCACCGGAAATAATTACGCGTTCAATAATCATAATCTAATTTTTAATTCGCAAAAGCATTTTGTTCTTGTTTCGACTGTTTTTGTAGTTGGTAGGAGAAAGATTGAATAACACCAATGGAAACGCATGCCATGATTAAGGCTGAGCCTCCCATCGCCATAAAAGGCATATTTTGTCCGGTAACCGGGAAAATTCCTGTGCAAACGAGCATATTAATACTTGCTTGAGTTAATAGATGAATTCCGATTCCCATGCAAACATAGGATTGGAACAAGTCGTCTGTTTTTAGAGCAATTTTTATAATTCGTAAAAGTAGAATGAGGTATGACAATACAAGGAATAAGGCCGAAATCGATCCAAATTCTTCCACGAAACTCGAATAATAAAAATCAGCATAAGCCTCAGGAGTGTAACTTTTTAATTTGCCATCGCCCACTCCAAGACCAAAAAAAGAACCGATGTGAATTGCCAGTTTAGCGTTATTTACTTGTGCATTTTCAACATTGGAAATATCATCTTCCATTCTGTTATCGATTCGATTGACCCACGTTTCATAACGCGGAAGTAAATTTAATTGTGGAATGGCCAAGTGAATTCCGATGGTTAACGCAATTAAACCAACTCCACCTGCTGCCATAATCGAGAGTTTTGTAAACGGCACTTTTCCGATGAACAACATCGCCATAGAAAGCATAAAAAGCATGGCGGAAGTTGAAAAGTTATCTTTTAAAATCAATCCGCAAATAACTACCACAGGAATCATTAGTGGAATTATTCCTTCTTTCCAATCATTCAATTTATCTTTTTTTCGGACCAATAATTTCGATAGATAAATGATTAAAGCCAGTTTCGCAAAGTCTGAAGATTGAAAAGTCAATTGCACAAAAGGTATTCGAATCCAACGACCGGCTCCATTTACTTTAGCCCCAAAAAACATTGTAAACAATAAAAGACCAATGGCTAAGTAGTAGCTAAACTTCGCCAACTGAGAAATGTATTTGGAGTCCAAGCGATGAATGACGTACATGGCAGCGAATCCGATGATTACATAAACCAAGTGCTTTGATAAATATTGAAATGGTGATCCACCTTCGATTTTCACCAAAATCGGAACAAAACTATAAACGGTAACCAATGAAAATGCCATCATCAAAATGGTGATTAGCCAAATTACGGAGTCGCCTTTGAGGTATTTTAGGTAGCTTCTCATTTTATCTGAACCAATGCAAGGTATTCTTTGAATAAATTGTAATAGTATTCGGAATCAGTGTCGGTTGATGTGAATAAAAGAATTCCTGGTTTGAAAGCAGACTCAGATATGAATTTCAAAATGTCATTGAGTTCTTTCCCATCGGTATAAATGAGTTTCGTTCGAACCCTTGAATCCAGAACGTTATTTTCACTCAACACCAAGTTGATTTCTGTTTTGTTTCCTATCCACAGAACTTCAAATGGAAACGAATTGAGTGTCGAATTGAGCACGTCGATATTGGGATAAATCCAACTAAAAACATCCATCCCAAATAATTTACCTTGGGATTGCAGAGACGTTTCATTCAATTTTAACAAGCCACTTTTTCTGGCTGCGACTAATTGAGATTCGATTTTATTTAATTCTTGTTCACTCATGGCGATTAATTTTTATAACATGCGAACGGCTAGCTTGAATTGGTTTCCACGGTCCTCGTAGTTTTCGAATAAGTCGAAACTAGCACAAGCTGGAGAAAGTAAAACTGTTTCATCTTTAGTAGCCAAACGATAGCCATAAGCAACTGCTTCAACTGCTGTTTTCGCTTCAACAATGGTTTCAACAACTCCCGAAAACGCTTCGATAATTTTATGATTATCCACACCAAGGCAAATTATAGCCTTCACTTTGTTTTTAACCAAATCCATTAATTCGCTGTAGTCATTTCCTTTATCTACTCCACCAACAATCCAAACTGTTGATTTTTCCATACTTTCCAAAGCAAACCACGTTGAATTGATATTGGTTGCTTTTGAATCGTTGATAAATTCGATTCCGTTTACTTTTGCAACGAACTCCAAACGGTGTTCAACGTTTACAAAATCTTCCAAACTTTCTCGCACGATATCCTTGCGGATTTCAACAATTCGAGCAGCGATTCCAGCCGCAAGTGAGTTTTGGGTATTGTGCTTACCCTTCAGAGCTAATTCATGAATTGACATAGTTAATTGATCTTTTATGTTTATTGTTAATTGTTTCTCGGTTGCAAATCCTCCCACTTCAATTTTCTCTTTCAATGAAAAAGGTGCTAAATTCATAGGAAGTTTTCGGGCTTTTATTCCCGCTTGAATAATTGGGTCATCGTAGTTGTAGATAAACCAATCTTCGTGTGTTTGATTATTTAGAATGCGGAATTTGGAGTCAACATATTTCTGCATTTGGTATTCATAGCGATCGAGATGATCCGGCGTGATGTTGGTCAATATCCCGATATCTGCTTTGAAGTCAAACATATCGTCTAGTTGAAAAGAACTCAATTCAATTACATACCAATCGTGATCGCCTTCAGCTACCTGTTTGGCGAAACTATAACCCACATTTCCTGCTAAGCCAACATCCCAACCTGCTTTTTTCAAAATGTGATGCGTTAGCATCGTTGTAGTGGTTTTTCCATTGCTTCCTGTGATGCAAATTTTCTTGCCTTTCGAATAGTAACCTGCGAATTCGATCTCAGAAATGATTTTTATCTCACGATTATTTAATCCAACGATTATAGGAACGTTATTGGGAATGCCTGGTGATTTTATTACTAAATCAGCTTTAAAAATTCGGTCTTCATCATGCATTCCATCTTCCCATTCAATTTGCTCATCAATTAATGTTTGTTTGAATTCCTCTTTGATCTCACCTTTATCAGAAACAAAAACATTCCACCCTTTCAACTTAGCTAAAATCGCAGCTCCGACTCCGCTTTCACCGCCGCCCAAAATCACGATATTTTTTTCTGATCCGTTCAATTTATCTCAATTTCAGCGTTACAATGGTTACAACAGCCAATAAAATCGCCACAATCCAAAATCGTGAAACGATCTTCGCTTCATGGATTCCTTTTTTCTGATAATGGTGATGAAGCGGTGCCATGAGAAATATCCGTCGGCCCTCACCGAAGCGTTTTTTGGTTAGTTTGAAATAACCCACTTGCAACATCACCGATAGATTTTCAATTAAGAAAATTCCACATAGAACAGGAATAAGTAATTCTTTTCGAATCGAAATAGCAAATACCGCGATGATTCCGCCAAGTGCTAAACTTCCTGTATCGCCCATAAAAACCTGAGCAGGGAAGGAGTTGTACCATAAGAATCCGATACACGCACCTACGAAAGCACTGATGAAAATCACCAGTTCTTCAGCATGAGGGATATACATTACATTCAAGTAATCAGCGAATTTGGCGTGTGAACTGACATAGGCTAACACCGCAAGAGCAATTCCAATGATAGCAGATGTTCCTGTTGCTAAACCATCCAACCCATCGGTCATGTTTGCTCCATTGGAAACCGCGATTACGATGAAAATGACAATTGGAATAAACAACAACCAACCATACGATTTTTGCCAATCA
>JBIIVA010000140.1:0-6956 GCA_044339705.1 Crocinitomicaceae bacterium | reverse complement strand
TTTGAAGTGGGTGTTCGTTATCAAATGTTTCAAGCATTGGCAATTCTTCTTTTAAGTATCACTTCCAAATCCTTTAATTTCAATTTGAATCGAATACTGCTAATGATGTTAATAGGAATCACTTTATTTAGTTTTTCAATTTATTTATTGGCACTCAGTTCACTTCTACCTTTCTCCTTTAAATTTCTTGGTCCGATTACACCAATTGGCGGATTAATCCTCATTATTTCTTGGGGAAATTTCATTGTTAAATTGATTAAAAATTAATCCAACTACGTAATACTACGTAGCCTAAATAGGTAAATACGTAGCTCTACGTATGTGTGATTCATTATTTTTCTATACAATACCAATAGGTCACCCAATTCATTTTTATTTCTTGTCAATCTTTGAATCAGAATAACGAACAATACTAAATACCATGAAAACAAGAAATATTTTAAACGGACTTTTATTAGCAGCAGCATTTTTATTTTCAAATGCAGTTTCAGCCCACAACGGCGAGGGAGATGAACCTTCTAAAAAAGAGGATAAAGTTCAAATCATTGTAAGTGAGGTTAGCTTTGGAGATGCAACTATTAAATGGGCAGACACACGAATCGATTTTATAGAAATCTTATCCTCAAATGGTCAATTTATGCCATCAATGCCAGTTTTAGACGCGACATCTTTACACCTTAATGACTTGATGAGCGGAACCTACACCATTAATTTTATTTCAAACGGACAAACATTATACAGCAAGAATATTCAAGTGCAAAGGTGATTGAATGAACGCACGAATAGAAAAGACCGTCATTTTTTGATGGTCTTTTTTGTTTTTTATCGAACTTTTTTTTCTGAAATTGTTTATCGTAAAAGAATAGTTTATATTTTTGATTAGTTTTTAGTCGTTAACAAGATTATTTATTAAACATTATGGAAAAATTAAAAGTAGGAAGTGCACTTCCAACCTTCAAAGCGGTTGATCAGTTCGAGCGAGAAATCAACTCTGAAAATTTAAAAGGCAAAAAAGTCGTGGTATATTTTTATCCAAAAGATAATACGCCAGGATGCACGGCTCAAGCATGTAGCATTAGAGACTCATTTGATGGATTAAAAGAAAAAGGAATCGAAGTAATTGGTATCAGTACCGATTCATTGACATCACACAAGAAATTCGGCGAAAAATTCAATTTACCTTTTTCTTTGTTACCAGATGAAGAAAAAAAATTATGTAATGCATTCGGTGTTTGGGGATCGAAAAAATTCATGGGCAAAGTGTATGATGGCATTCACAGAACCAGTTTTCTTTTTGATGAGAATTCAAAGCTTATTTCTGTTATCGATAAACCAGATACAAAAAATCACGGAACGGAAATTTTGAAAACTTATGGCTTTTAGGTCGTTCGTAAATAGTTTACGATCATCTAACTTTAAATTTGTAGAACATTAATTAACAAGAGTATTTAAACTCACAACAACAAACGATATGAGCAAAGAAGTAAATGCAGAAAAATTGAAAGCGTTACAGCTGACAATGGAAAAATTAGACAAAACTTTTGGAAAAGGTTCTGTCATGAAACTTGGAGATTCTCCAGTTGAAAAAGTGGAAGTAATTCCCACAGGTTCAGTAACTCTTGATTTAGCCTTAGGCGTAAATGGTTATCCTAAAGGACGAGTTATTGAAATTTATGGCCCTGAATCATCAGGTAAAACAACATTGGCAATTCATGCAATCGCAGAAGTTCAAAAACAAGGTGGAATAGCTGCTTTTATCGATGCAGAACATGCTTTTGATCAATTTTACGCAAAAAAATTAGGTGTTGATATCGATAATCTTTTGATTTCACAACCAGATAACGGAGAACAAGCGCTTGAAATTGCCGATAATTTAATTCGTTCATGTGCAGTTGATTTAGTTATAATCGATTCGGTTGCCGCTCTAACACCAAAAGCGGAAATCGAAGGTGAAATGGGAGATTCTCAAATGGGTCTTCAAGCAAGACTTATGTCGAAAGCCCTTCGTAAATTAACAGGATCTATAAATAAAGCAGGATGCTGTTGTATTTTCATCAACCAATTAAGAGATAAAATCGGTGTAATGTTCGGCAACCCCGAAACAACAACTGGTGGTAACGCATTGAAATTTTATTCTTCAATCCGAATTGACATTCGAAAAGCCACGCAAATTAAAGATGGTGAAGAAATTATTGGAAATCGCGTAAAAGTAAAAGTGGTTAAAAACAAAGTTGCTCCACCATTCCGTAAAGCTGAATTTGACGTCATGTACGGTGAAGGAATCTCAAAAATTGGTGAAATCATCGATCTTGGTGTAGATCTTAATATTCTTAAGAAAAGTGGTTCTTGGTTCTCCTATGGTGAAACTCGACTTGGGCAAGGTCGTGACGCTATCAAAACAATTTTGGCTGATAACCCAGAACTTGCAGAAGAACTTGAAAACAAAATTAAAGATGCTCTTGCTTCACCTGATGCTCAAAATCAGGTTCTTCAAGAATAAGGAGCATATCGTTTGGTTCAATGAAAAGAAGTCGCTAAATCAATGAAGCGGCTTCTTTTTTTTACAAGAACCTTAACTGAAATGTTTAAATTCAAAGACTTAAATTTGTACCATGAGTAATTTTAATCAGATAACTGAAAGTAATGTTCCGATCTTAATAGACTTTCATGCTCAATGGTGTGGACCTTGTAAAACGATGTCACCTATTTTAGATGAGCTGAAAAAACAATTTGGAGAAAAAATTAGAATTTTAAAAATAGATGTTGACAGAAATCAAAAACTAGCTGAACAACTAAAAATAAGAAGTGTCCCAACTCTAATGTTGTTTAAGTCTGGTGTAAAGCTTTGGCGTGAATCCGGTGTTTATTCATTGAATCAGTTGATTTCAATCATACAACCTCATCTCAAATAAGAATTTGTAACCCTTTTTTTTATATTTCGTATTTGCATAGGTTGGCAGAAAAAATTACTTTTGCTCGCTATTATTTAAAATAACTTATAAATATGAAATCATTGATTATTGTTCCGATTGCCTTATCTGTTGTAGGCTTATTATTCATGCTTGTGAAAATGGCATGGGTTAAAAAACAAAACGCTGGAGATGATAAAATGCAAGGTATTGCAAAAAGCATCAAAGAAGGTGCTATGGCATTCTTAAGTGCTGAGTATCGTTTATTAGCCATTTTTGTCGTGATTGCTTCTGCAGCTCTCTTCGGTATCTCAACAATTGTAGATACAACAAGTTGGATGATTGTTCCTGCATTTGTTATTGGAGCTATTTTTTCAGCGATTGCAGGAAATATTGGAATGCGAATCGCTACTGATGCCAACGTTCGAACAACTGAAGCTGCTAAAACTTCACTACCTAATGCTTTAAAAGTATCTTTTGGCGGTGGTACGGTAATGGGACTTGGAGTAGCTGGTTTGGCAGTACTTGGTCTTTCTTTATTTTTTATGCTTTTCGTGAAAATGTTCATTAAAGGAGATGATACCTTTTATAATGAAATGACAATTGTATTGGAAGCATTGGCTGGATTTTCACTAGGCGCTGAGTCAATAGCCCTTTTTGCACGTGTTGGCGGTGGAATTTACACTAAAGCGGCTGACGTAGGTGCTGACTTAGTTGGAAAAGTTGAAGCGGGAATACCTGAAGATGACCCACGAAACCCGGCAACAATTGCAGATAACGTTGGTGACAACGTTGGCGATGTTGCAGGTATGGGGGCCGATTTATTTGGATCGTATGTTGCAACAGTTTTGGCTTCAATGGTTTTAGGAAACTATATTATTAAGGACATGGCTGATGTATCAGGATCGGAATTCACTGATCAATTTGGTGGAATGGGACCTATCCTTTTACCTATTATGATTGCCGGTGTTGGAATTATTGCATCGATAATTGGAACATTCCTTGTTCGAATTTCAAGTAATGATGCAAAAGAAAATGACGTTCAACGTGCATTAAACATAGGAAATATAGCTTCAATTGTTTTATCTGCTGCAGCTGGTTTCTTCTTAGTACAGTGGATGCTCCCTTCAAAAATCAATATGAACTTCTTTGGAGAAGGAGTTTTGGAAATCCCAAGAATGAATATTTTTTATGCTACCTTGGTTGGTCTTGGTGTTGGATATTTAATTTCATTCTTTACTGAATATTATACCGCACTTGGTAAAAAACCTGTACTAGATATCGTTCAAAATTCATCAACCGGTGCTGCGACAAACATTATTGCAGGTTTAGCTACCGGAATGATTTCCACTTTTTCTTCTGTGATTTTATTTGCTGCAGCAATTTGGGGTTCATACGCACTTGCAGGATTTTATGGTGTTGCAATTGCCGCTTCAGCAATGATGGCAACAACTGCAATGCAATTAGCGATTGATGCATTTGGACCAATTGCAGATAATGCAGGTGGTGTAGCTGAAATGAGCGAATTACCAAAAGAAGTTCGTCAAAGAACTGACGTACTAGATTCAGTAGGGAACACAACTGCTGCAGTAGGTAAAGGTTTTGCGATTGCATCTGCTGCGTTGACGGCACTTGCTTTATTTGCTGCTTATGTAACTTTTACAGGAATCGATGGAATTAACATCTTCAAGGCACCTGTTTTAGCTGCTTTATTTATTGGTGGAATGATTCCAGTTGTTTTTTCTGCATTGGCTATGAAATCAGTTGGAAAAGCAGCTATGGATATGGTAATGGAAGTGCGACGCCAATTCCGTGAAATTCCCGGAATAATGGATGGAACAGGAACCCCAGAATACGGAAAATGTGTAGAAATTTCAACTAAAGCGGCACTTCGTGAAATGATGATTCCAGGTGCTTTGACTATTATTACTCCTATTTTAATCGGACTTGGAACAGGATTTATTTCTGGCGACATGAAATTAGGCGCAGAAGTTCTTGGTGGATACATGGCAGGTGTCGCGGTTTCTGGTGTACTTTGGGCGATATTTCAAAACAATGCAGGTGGTGCATGGGACAATGCTAAAAAATCATTTGAAGCTGGTGTTATGATTAATGGTGAAATGACTTACAAAGGTTCTGATGCGCACAAAGCAGCAGTTACCGGCGATACAGTTGGAGATCCGTTTAAAGATACTTCTGGACCATCAATGAATATCTTGATTAAGTTGACTTGTTTAGTTGGTTTAGTTATCGCACCTATTTTAGGAAGTGGACATGGAGATGAAAAAGAAAATGACTCTTGTCACGGAAAACAAAAATGCGAGATGAAATCAAACTGTAATCCTTCAGCTTGCTCTGAAAAAGAGAATTGTGACATGTCAAAATGTGAAGGAAATACAGCCTGCAAAGAGAATACTAAATGTGATATGTCTCAGTGTTCTAAGATGAGTAAAGAAGAATGCGCGAAAATGTGTGACGAAAAAGGTTGTTCTTCTGAAGAAAAAGCAATTTGCATGTCACAATATGGAAAAGACGGAAAATGGACTGGTGGAACTGCAAATGAATATTCCAAGAAAAAAAATTGCTGTAAAGCGCATTAATAAATTCATAATATACAGGAAGGGCTGCTCATTTGAGTGGCTCTTTCTTTTTTAAGAATCTTTAAATGGATTTTATTAATTTATTTGAGTTTTCAAAAAATTTAAATTATCACAATGCCCAAATCAATCCTAATCCTCGGCGCTTCAGGTTTAATAGGAAATGAAGTTCTGAAACTATCCATTGAAAACTCGGAAATTGAAAATGTAACAATTATTGTTCGCAAATCTCTAAAATTCAAACACTCGAAATTGAATGAAGTAGTTACCGATTTCAAGAATTTAACTGATTTAGAATCAATTATAAAAGGAGACGCAATCATTTGTTGCTTGGGAACTACTCGAAAAAAAACACCCAATCAAGAAAAATATAGAACAATTGACTTAGACTTAACCGTTGATTTGGCCCGAATAGCAAAACAACAAAACGTACCTCAAATTCATTTGATAAGTGCAGTTGGGGCCGACTCTCGATCAAAGATATTTTATAACCGATTAAAAGGTGAAACCGAAGAAGCAATAATCATTCTTCAATTTGACCAAACGATTATTTATCGACCATCCCTGCTAATTGGAAAACGCGTTGAATTCAGATTTGGTGAATTATTGGCACAGAAACTCGCGCCTTTGTTTGATTTACTTCTTTTCGGATCACTAAGCAAGTATCACAGTATTTCCTCAAATAAAGTAGCCAAGGCAATATTAAAACGAGCTCTTTCTGAAGGTGATAAAATTGAAATTAAAGAATACGCTGAAATGCAATTACTGCAACAATAAAACTCAAAAGTTTTTCTTCTGCCAAAAAACTCATTAAAATCAACAACTTATGAAAAACCTTTCAGTTTACAGTCCTTTTGATATTGCCAAAATATAATGTTGGAATAATTGTTTTTTAATCTCAATAGTTTTTTTTCATTGAGGTCTCAAACCAAACTGAACACTTACCAAATTTTTCTTCAATGGTTTCAAAACTTTCTAATATCAGCAAATAGAATGGGAGTGCAATTACAATTCTTTTAAACCATTCTCTGCCAAACAATTGCTTCATTCAAATCACAATTTTATATAAATGTAACCATCCATTAGTCTAAATCGCCTTTTTGGAGTTTGACTGTTTTCTTGAATACTTCAAATTACTTTTCGCCTGAGACATTTGGTAAAAATCAATAGCAAGCTCCTACAGAAATCTCATAAATCGCTAAATCCTTTTATTTTTAGTCAAGTATACATTGCTCTAACTGCCCTAAGAATGAGAAAGCGATGATGTTTTTAACAACAGTCCAATCGAATAATCCACGTTTCTTATTTGAAAGACCTATTCCCACTATATAGGGCTTGCTGAAAAACTCGAACCTATTGATTTATAGCAATATAAAGCAGTAATTGAGATTACAAGCGCAAGGTTTTCGAGTTGTTTTCTGGAAAAAACGTGCATCTCGATTTTTGAAAT
>JBIIVA010000138.1:0-7004 GCA_044339705.1 Crocinitomicaceae bacterium | reverse complement strand
ACCTCCATAATTCACTAAAACCAATGCTTGCAGCTTATGAACTCCACATGTGTCGATTACTTTTCCCTTCCAGCCTGCTTTTTCAATTAGCCAACCCGCAGCAAGTTTGCGTTTCCCTATTTCAGCGGGGTAATTTGGAACATCAGGAAATGAACTTTTTATTTTCTCCACCAAGCTTTCATCAACCACAGGATTTTTGAAAAAGCTTCCAGCGTTTCCAAGCTCAGCTGGATCGGGTAATTTAGACTGGCGAATGGCAATCACAGCGTTGCTTACTTCGCGAATATCCGGATCTTTAATACCCATTTTTGATAATTCAGATTCAATGGCGCCGTAAGAAGTATTTATTTTAGGATTCTTTGACAATTGAAAAGCCACACGACATATAACAAATTGATCCTTGTAAATATTTTTGAAAACGCTTTCGCGATAACCAAAGTGACAATCTTCTTTTTGGAATCGTTTGATCTCGCCAGTTGAAATTTCATAAGCATCCAAATACTCAAAAACATCTTTAATTTCTACACCATACGCACCAATATTTTGCATCGGACTTGCGCCTACGCTTCCAGGTATTAAACTTAAATTTTCCAGTCCGGCGTATCCATTTTCAATACATTTCATTACAAATTGGTGCCAAATCTCTCCGGCTCCTGATTCTACAATAACTGTATCATCTTTTTCGGAAATTAGTTCGAAGCCTTTGATTTCATTTTTCAAAACCAAGCCTTCGAAAGATTTGGTCAACAACACATTGCTTCCGCCTCCTAGGATCAACAAGGGTTCATTTTCTTGTCTTTGACTAAGTAACACTTTCAATTCCTCAACGGATGAAAATGTTGCAAAGCGATTCGCGTTTACGTCGATTCTAAACGTATTGAAGGGTTTTAAACTGATGTTATTTTTAAACATGTTTCAAAATTAGAAATTATCGGCTGAAATATCCTTTGTCACCTGGTTTGATTGAATAAAACCAATGAAACCAGTTCAAATGGTGGCTTCGAAGGAAACCCTTTTGCGATTTAGGCCAATCTTTTGGAATAAAAACTCTTCCACCATTTTTGACTCTTTCAATTCCTTTAATCGGCATTTGGAGCGCAATACCATCTTGATAATATATCACATCGGCATTGGGTTCGCCGTAATTGCTGCCATATTGCCAAACCTCCTCAAATTCATTCCAATCATAGCCCTTATATCCCGCGCTTTCTGGTGCAATCGAAAGCATTTTTCCAAATTTCACGTGAGGTTTAATTACCTCTATCAATCCCAAACTATAGGCATATCCCATACTATGCGTGACAAAATCAACGAGTATTGATTTTCCCTTGAATTCAGTCGAACCTATATAATGTAAGAAATGTTCTCCCGCAATTCTACCATTTTCCTCACGTTCTTTAAATCCTTTAGGGTTAAATTTTGAGCTCAAAACCCATCGGCTTTTTTTCGAAAACCAGCAAAAACGAGAGAAAAAATAGGCTTTTAGAAATCTAAAATTTGTCCGATGCATGGATGAACTCACTGGGAAATGTCCATCAAAATAAATGGGTGTAACAGGTTGAAATCTAGTTAAAATCGTGTCGTCGTATTTATACCAATATCCTGTTGGATCTTTTAAATGTAATTGATTATCTGTTTTGACGTGATTAAATTTTGGTCCTCGGTTTCCGTTGATGAAAATCATGATACGAACCTCTTGTTCAATTTCTTTTGAACTTTGCCCCATTAGTGAATGTGTAAGTAATAGAAATCCCAGAGCAAACGTAAATAAATTATTTAGCATATTGATAGAAAATTCCGCTAGATATTGGAGTCCATAAACATGCTTTCTTATCACAAGATTTTAATCCGTTGTTTATCCAAGTATTGCATGTATGGAAGAGGCTATATCGCATACGAGCTTCATAATAGGCATCGTTGTCTGTAACAACTTTTTTATTTTTAGGTTTAATGTAAATCGACTGATGTGTTTCCGTCTGCACTAAGGTATTCTTGACATATTGAATAAGCTTTCGATATTGTTTTTTGGAAAGCGAAAGTTGGACAGTTGGTTTGTCTTTTGGAACCTCATAATAATAAGTTGAATGAATCGCAGCTGTCCCAAGTCCGGTCATACAGAAAACAGCCGTTTTAAGCGTTAAGTCACTCCATTCAGGTGTATTCATATAGAAGTTCTTATCGCCCCAGCCGATTGCCAAATAACGTGTATTTGTGTCGTTTAACTTCGTGTTTTCTCGCGCAAAAACGTGGGTCCAATCGATTTCTTCATTTTTAACAGGAACTAAAAAATCTGTGTGAACTCCTGATTGCATCAAGTAGATTTGAACTTTGCCACCTTTATCGTTTTTACCCTCTACAGTTATTCGAGATGCGAAAAAAGCCACTAATCCATAGAGTATAAAAAAAACGAACAGGGTTCCGAAAAACCAAAGGATCGATTTTAATAGGATCTGAACATACCTTTTAAATCCGGTTTTAGCCAATTTCGGTTTGTTTTTTTCCTTTTTCATTTGCAATTGCTAAAATATTAAAACAAATTCAATCTTTATTACTTCATAATGAATTGTGTTACTATTTTTGTTAGAATACGTTTTCTTTCAAATTTGAAGCATGACTCAATTCGCAAAATTCTCATTTACCATAATTTTTTCAATTACGGTCTCGGCTATCTGTCTATCGCAAAATGGGAATAATTCCTACAGTTATTCTGAAAAATCAACTTCTCAGAAATTCGATGAAGTGATGGATAATATTCAGCGTTACTATGTTGATCCAGTTGACGGTAAATCGTTAACAGAATCCGCAATCATCGCGATGTTGGAGAAATTAGACCCACACTCAACTTACATTCCCTCTGAGGAATTGAATGAAGCTCAAATGTCCATTAATGGTAGTTTCGTTGGAATAGGTGTTCGTTTTCAAATTGTTAAAGATACCGTGAATGTTGTAGCGACCATTCCTGGAGGTCCGTCTGAAAAGTTAGGCGTACAAGCCGGAGACAAAATCGTTTCGGTAGATGGTTCATCAATTGCCGGAATTGGAATCAAAAACAACGATGTTCGCACCAAATTAATGGGTGATTTAGGAACGAAGGTTAAAATTGAGGTAAAAAGAAAAAACGTATTTAAAAATCTTGAATTTACGATTACAAGAGACAAAATTCCGGTTTATTCTGTGGATGCCCACTACATGATTGATAAGGAAATCGGTTACATTAAATTGAATAGTTTTTCTCGAACCACGGTAGAAGAGGTTCAAACGGCTTTGTTGGAATTAAAAGCAAAGGGAATGAAATCCCTTATTTTCGATCTGCAAGGAAACGGCGGAGGGCTTCTTGACGCTGCTCACAAGTTGGCTGATGAATTTTTATCGGGTGATAAGTTAATTGTTTATTCAGAAGGTCGCGCTCAACCGAGAAGTAATTTAAAAGCAGGAAAAAAAGGGCTTTTCGAAGATGGTAAACTCATTATTCTCACTGATGAATATTCTGCGAGTGCAAGCGAAATTCTCTCGGGTTCCATTCAAGATTGGGATAGAGGATTAATTGTTGGTAGGAGAACTTTTGGAAAAGGATTAGTTCAGCGCCCCATGTCATTGAGCGATGGTTCTGAAATTCGTTTAACGATAGCGCGTTATTTTACCCCTACCGGACGTTTTATTCAAAAACCATATGATGATCCGGAGAAATATAAGAAAGATTTGACGCAGCGTTTCTTAAATGGGGAATTCGTTCATGCCGATTCCATTAAAATGCCTGACTCCTTGAAGTTTAAAACATTAAAAACAAAACGATTAGTTTATGGCGGTGGAGGTATAATGCCCGACTTTTTTGTTCCTTTAGATACTAGTGAAACATCCGATTATTTTTCTGAACTAGTTCAAGGAGGGCATTTGAATACCTATCCTTTTCAATATGTAAATGAAAACCGGACGAATTTGAAAAAGCAATTTACAACATTTGATGACTTTAATAAAGGCTTTCAAATGGATGAGTCGTTCATGAACCAATTTTTTGAATATGTAAAGAAGGAGGATTCGAAATTGGAATTCAAGGAAAAAGATTACGAAACAAGTAAGAATTTAATCAAGTTGAGATTAAAAGCCAACATAGCGCAAGATCTTTGGGGAACAAAAGAACTATTTCAAGTGTATAATGATTCAAATGAAATTTTACTCAAAGCCATTCAAATTTTGAAAGGTAAGGAGTACGAATCAGTTAAACTTGACAAGTGATGAATCGAAGAGTAGTTGTTACCGGCATGGGTGCTTTGACGCCAATTGGAAATAATATAAATGATTATTGGAAAGCGTTGAAAGCCGGAAAAAGTGGGGCGGCATTAATTACGAAGTTCGATACAGAGAAATTCAAAGCAAAGTTTGCGTGTGAATTGAAAGGATTCAATTCACTGGATCATTTTGATTCTAAAGAAGTGCGTAAATACGACCATTTCTCTCAATATGCCCTGGTTGCGGTAGAGGAAGCTGTAAAACACGGTGAAATTGATTTTGAAAAATTGAATAAAGATCGAATCGGTGTTATATGGGGTTCTGGAAATGGCGGTATTCAAACATTTCAAGATCAAATGCGTGAATACCTAGAAGGAGATGGCACCCCTCGTTTTACTCCCTACTTTATTCCTCGGATTCTGGTGGACATTGCATCAGGCATAATTTCTATAAAATATGGTTTAAGAGGAGTGAATTTTTGTCCTGTTTCTGCTTGTGCAACATCTAATACAGCAATTATTGAAGCTTTTAATTACATTAAATGGAACAAAGCTGATATGATTATTACGGGTGGTTCTGAGGCTGCGATCAACGAAGCTGCGATGGGAGGTTTTGCCTCCGCCAAAGCCTTATCTACTCGAAATGATTCTCCGGAAACAGCCTCTCGACCATTTGATGTTTCCCGCGATGGCTTCGTTATGGGAGAGGGCGCAGGCGCTTTAATTTTGGAGGAGTATGAACACGCGATAAAACGAGGAGCTAAAATTTATGGTGAGGTAGTTGGAGGGGGGATGGCAGCAGATGCTTACCATTTGACAGGGACTCATCCCGAAGGAGCGGGGGCTGTTTTAGGAATGAACGAGGCTTTGAGAGAGGCGGGTATATCAGCGGATGAAATTGATTATGTTAATATGCATGCTACTTCAACGCCGTTGGGCGATATATCCGAATTGATAGCGGCAAAAACTGTTTTTGGAGATCGCAAATCGTTGACAATTTCAGCAACCAAGTCTATGACCGGACATTTATTGGGTGCAGCAGGAGCCATAGAAGCAATTGCTTGCATCAAAGCATTGGAAACAGGTTGGATACCACCAACGATCAACACGGAAAACATCGAGTCTGATTTTGTCGATTCGTTTGATTTTCCTTTAGGAAAGGCCATTCCAAAAAATATCGAATACGCGATGAGCAACACCTTCGGATTTGGAGGACATATCGCCTCGGTAATAATGAAGAAGCATTAGAATTTAAAATTATACAGGAGGTGCAAACACTATAATTCTAATTACGAATCCCTTTATTTCGCATCAAAAGTTGTTTTTTCATTCTACTTAAAGACTCAGGCAAAATACCGAGGTAAGAAGCAATTTGATGCTGTGGTACAAGCTGTTCAATACCTGGATGTCGTTCGAGTAATTCCAAATAGCGATCTTCAGCACTCGCACCAACAGTCAAGAAAAATCGTTTTTGTAAAACGGTCAAAGTACGCATGGTAATTATTCGAAAAAGTCGTTCTAATTTTGGAACTTCTTTATAGAGTTTTTCTTTATCCTCCCATTGAATCTGCAAAAGCCAACTATCTTCCATGGCTTGAACATTCAAAAATGAGGGTATGTCACTGTTGAAAGAGGCGCTGTCTCCAACCCACCAGTCTTTGAAACCAAAATAAAGTACATGTTCCATTGATTTGTTGTCAACATGAAAAACCCGAAACGTGCCTGAAATAACAAAAGCTTCTTGACGGTTCGGTCGACCTTGTTCGAGGAAATATTCCTTTTTTTTAAATTGCTTTAATTGAAAGGTGTTAGCTACTTTTTGTTGTTCATCTTCTGTCAAAGAAATGCGTTGTTTGATATAATTTAGTAATTGTTGTTTTGCCGGCAATTCATCCATGTAACAAATTTAGGCAATTCATTTCAATCTCTTTTCAGCTTATTTCTAACTTTGCACGACCTAAAGCGTTGATAGTATGTCTCAAAAACCTGCAATTCCCAAGGGAACTCGTGATTTCTTGCCTTCTGATGTCTACAAGCGAACCTACATTTTCGAAACGATTAAGCAGGTTTTTAAACTTTATGGTTTCGCTCCAATCGAAACGCCAAGTTTTGAATTATCCGGAACCTTGTTGGGTAAATATGGGGAGGAAGGAGATCGCTTGATTTTCCGGATTCTGAATTCGGGAGAAAAGATGAAAAAAGCAGATGTTGAAGCTTTACAAAATGATAATTTACCTCGATTCGCCAATTCACTTGCTGAAAAAGCCCTTCGATATGACTTGACGGTTCCATTTGCGCGATTTGTGGTTCAGCATCAGAACGAACTTTCATTTCCATTTAAGCGCTACCAAATTCAACCGGTTTGGCGAGCGGATCGACCTCAGCATGGACGTTATCAAGAGTTTTATCAATGCGATGCAGATGTCGTTGGAAGCGATTCATTGCTTTATGAAATTGAATTGGTTCAAATTTTTGATGCCGTTTTAACGAAATTGAATCTTCCTGGTTTTACTGTTAAAATTAACAACCGAAAACTATTGACCGGTATCGCCGAAGTAAGTGGTGAGGCTGATCGAATAGTCGATATTACCGTTGCGATCGATAAATTAGATAAAATAGGCGAGGTGGGAGTTTTGCATGAATTAAGATCCAAAGAAATTTCTGAGAATGCTATCGAGCGCATCAAACCTCTGTTTCAATTGAAGGGCAACAATTTAGAAAAACTTGATCTGATGAAATCGTTTTTAAGTTCTTCAGAAATTGGTTTAAAGGGGATTG
>JBIIVA010000139.1:0-7004 GCA_044339705.1 Crocinitomicaceae bacterium | reverse complement strand
ATTGAAAGATGCTGGCATCATACGAGGTAGGGTAGAGGGAACATCCGTATGCTATTGTGTCAACATTGATGTCATTGATAAACTGAAGTCTAGTTTTCTCCCAATCTTAAATGATTTTCTAAATAGCCAAAATTGTGATTGTTAAACGAAATAAAAGATAAAAATGAACCTAACTCTTTTCAAACAGATTTTAACGAACATTAAAGAAATTAATTTCATCCTTCCCGATGGAGCCTTTGTTGAACCTCATTTTCATATTACCGAAATCGCATTAACTGAAAAGCAATTTGTTGATTGCGGTGGAACTTTGCGAAATGAAAAACTTGTTGGTTTTCAACTTTGGTTGGCAAACGATTTTGAACATCGATTAAGTCCTCAAAAACTGCTTCAAATCATACAAATTGGAGAAGAAAAATTAGGTATTTCCGACGAGGAAATTGAAGTGGAATACCAAGGTGAAACGATCGGTAAATATGAACTCTCGTATGATGGAGCTAACTTTTTGCTTCAAAATAAATTTACAGCTTGTCTAGCTGAGGATAGCTGTGGAATTCCGCCGCAAAAACATCGTGTTCGACTTTCAGAAATCAATTCGTGTAAACCAGGTTCAGGTTGTTGTTAAAACGTTGATTTATGAATCAGAAAATAAAGTCTTTTTGTGACCATCTTTTGCTTTCCTTTGATGAAATCTCGGAGGAGCGAAAAGTGATTTTAAACCGTTTGTCCGAAGCTATTGAGCAAAGTATCAATCAACACGGTAAGGTTAAACTAATTTATGTTTGCACGCACAATTCAAGAAGAAGTCATTTTGGTCAAATTTGGTCGAAAGTAGCAGCAACATATTTTAATATTGATGTTGTTGAGACCTTTTCTGGCGGCACGGAAGCGACTGCTTTCAACCCAAATGCCATTGAAGCTTTGCGGAGTCAGGGTTTTGAAATAACAACGAATGAAATGAACAGTCATAATCCGGTTTATTTGGTCGATTTCGGTATAAACGAAAAAATCGTTTGTTTTTCAAAGGTTTATGATTACGAGGTCAATCCGAAAAGTGACTTCATTGCAGTAATGACGTGTTCCGATGCGGAGGAAAATTGTCCGTTTATTCCAGGAGTTTCTTATCGCATAGCAACAACCTATGAAGATCCCAAAAAGTTTGATGATACGCCTCTTCAAGAAGTGAAATACCTTGAACGCAGTCGACAAATAGCATTGGAATGCATGTATGTTCTCTCTAAAATTAAAAACAATGAATAAACGATTGAATTTCTTGGATCAGTATCTCACATTGTGGATTTTTCTAGCCATGGCTTTGGGCGTAGGAATCGGAGTTTTATTTCCGAATTTGACTGTAACTAGTCAAGAGGATTCGATGAATTTTCCATTGGCGATTGGATTGATTTTGATGATGTATCCGCCCCTGGCTAAGGTGAAATACGAGCACATGGGAAAGGTGTTTTCAAATTTCAAAGTGCTCGCTATATCGCTTTTGCTGAACTGGATTGTGGGTCCGATTTTAATGTTTTTACTTGCTATTTTTCTACTGCAAGATTTACCGCATTACATGGTTGGAATAATCATCATTGGTCTGGCGCGTTGCATTGCAATGGTAATTGTTTGGAACGAATTGGCGGATGGTGATCGCGAATACGCAGCCGGTTTGGTCGCATTAAATAGTATATTTCAAGTATTGTTTTTTAGTCTTTATGCATGGATTTTCCTAACTTTTTTACCAGGTTGGCTGGGAAAATACAATCCGGGATTTCAATCTGTTCAAATTGACATTAAAATGCTTGATATTGCTAAAACGGTTGGAATTTATCTCGGGATCCCATTTTTGATGGGAATTATTTCGAGGTATTCGATGATAGCCTCCAAAGGAGAACTTTGGTTCAATCAAAAATTTGTTCCAAAAATATCTCCCATCACTTTGATTGCTTTGCTTTTCACGATCGTTTACATGTTTAGTTTGAAAGGTCAATTGATTACCCAAATTCCTTTGGATGTGTTTCGAATTGCCTTGCCATTGGCGATTTATTTCGTGATCATGTTCTCAGTTAGTTTTTTCCTTTCCAAAAAATCAGGCGCGAACTATCCTCAGACGGCAGCAATCTCTTTCACGGCTGCAGGAAATAATTTTGAGTTGGCAATCGCGGTTTCCATTGGTGTTTTCGGTATTAATTCCGGAGAGGCATTTGCCGGAGTTGTTGGTCCGCTAATCGAAGTTCCTGCTTTGATTTTATTAGTGAAATTATCGAAGTATTGGAGAAAGGGGTTTTGAACAGATAGATATTAATGATCCAAAGGGCGTCTTTTTATCATTCCTCCGCGCGCTTCTTTGACACTGTTCATAACGACAAATGCAGTTGGTTCAATTTTTTCAATTTCAGCGTTGAGTTTACCAATTTCTAATCTGGTTATAACGGTGTAAACGATATCAGCTTGTGCTACTTCACCAGTTTTCCCAAATCCCTTTTTTCCGTTATAAATCGTTACTCCTCTACCCATTTTTTCTACAATCATTCGTCTAATTTCTTCACTGTGAACAGCAACGATTGTTACTCCAATATATTCCTCAATTCCTTCAACTAAAAAGTCGAGTGTTTTTGAGGCAGCGATGTAAGTTATCATGGAATAAAGAGCGATTTCAATAGTTAAAAAATAGGCTGCTGCTGAGAAAATAATAACATTGATCACAATGATTACATCTCCAATACTGACACCAAATTTTCTTCCTAAAAATATCGCAAGAACTTCTGTTCCGTCAATCACTGCCCCACCTCGAATTGCGGACCCAATTCCGGCACCAAGAAAAAATCCCCCAAAAACGGCAACCAATAAATTGTCATTCGTAACATTTGGAAAAGTGATTGTTGCTAAAACTAAAGATAATCCTAATATTGCCAGTCCTGTTTTTACAGCAAATGCTCTTCCCATAACCTTGTAGGCCAAAAAAACAAATGGGATGTTAACTCCAATAACGAAATAATAAAGAGGAAGTTTAGTTACGGCGGAGAACAAGAGTGAGATTCCTGTTGCTCCTCCATCTATGAATTGATTTGTTAATAGAAACCCTTTGAATCCAAATGCCGCTAGAAAAATGCCGATTGATATGAATAAGAAATCCTTTATGAGTCGAATTAAATTAATTTTTAGTTCTCTATACTTTTTAGCAAAAGCATATCTGGAAATTGATTCGGGTCTATTCGAATCTTTTTTATTTTCCTTTTGAATGATTTGATATATGATTTGCGACCAGAAAGGATTCATTAAATTTCTTTTCTCAAAAATACGAAACACTCAATCTTTTTATGTTTTTTGAGCAAATATTAAGAATACTTATGAATCGGCTTCTTTGAATAATAGCCTGTTTTTCAATCGTTTGTTTCCAATATTGATTTGTTTGGTTGATTATTCGATATGTCAGTTTACTATAAATCAATTAATTCAACTCAATTTTTCCAAAGAAGACTTCCGTCTCCAAAACTCAAAAAACGGTAATTATTTTCCAACGCATGCGAATAGATTCGTTTCCAATCTTCACCTACAAAGGCATAAATCAATAATAAAAGCGTTGATTCAGGTTGATGGAAATTGGTAAGAATCGCGTCAACTGTTCGAATTTCATATCTTGGTGCGATCAATAATTGAGTAGGTACAACCAGTCGTTCTAGTTGATTTGAGATTACCCATTTTTTCAGCGCTTCAAACGCTTGTTCAGTCGGAATATCTTGAGGTAAATCGTAGGCATCCCATTGCGTAATCTTAATTTCTTCCAATTTGATTTCAGGGTTAAGCAGAACCTTAATTCCCATCCAATATAGCGATTCCAATGTACGGAGTGAAGTCGTTCCAACACAAACTTTTGTTTCTTTATGATTCAAAAAAGTTTGAATAAAATCTAGGGAAACATCCAAAAACTCAGCATGCATTTCGTGTTCGCCTATCGTTTCACTTTTTACAGGCATGAATGTTCCTGCGCCTACGTGTAAGGTTACAAAATCGGTTTGGATATGCTTCTGTTTAAGTCGATTCAATAGTTCATCTGTAAAATGCAGACCTGCTGTTGGAGCCGCTACGGAACCATCTTGCTGTGCATAAACGGTTTGATAACTCGATTCATCTTTTTGATTTGCTTCACGCTTGATGTATGGAGGAAGGGGAATCTTTCCGAAAATATGCAGAATTTCAGCAAAAGAAACTGCGTTATCGTTCCATTCAAAATATACGATTGAAGGATTCTGTGTCGAATCAACTTTTCGAACTTTCAGTTCAATTTCTTCATGATTGAGCGTTAATATTTCGTCTTTCCATTTTTTTGCTCCTCCTATCAAACACTTCCAGTAAACATTTCCTTTTTGCGACATTGCAGTGACAATATCTGGATACCGCTCATCAGCCTCCAAACAAAAGACTTCGATTTTAGCTCCTGTTGCCTTTTGAAAAAGTAATCGAGCCTCCACAACTTTTGTGTTGTTTGCAATTAATAGCGTATTTTGAGGTAGATGTTCGTTTAATTGAAAGTACTGATAATCAGAAATAGTACCTTTTTTATAAACAAGTAATTTGCTTGAATCTCTTGGTTCAACAGGGAAATAAGCAATTTTTTCTTCTGGTAGATCGTAGTTAAAATCTACAATTGAAAGCTTTTTAACGTTTTCCTTCAACATAAAAAATAATTGAAAATTGATTTTGTTATTTATGGATTGATAAAATTATTATATACATCCTTTTAATTCGGCTCAAAAAGGATTTCCATTGTAAAACTATTTTCGACAACCTCATGGAAGTTGCCATTTGGTGTAACTCCAAAAGTCGTAATCATTGTAATTACCACCGCATCCTTTGTTTTCGTTTCTTTTTTGAATAAAGCTACTTTGTTTCGAAGATTTTCAAGTTCGTTTTTTTCAATGGTATATTCTGAGTTATGGAATTTCATTTCGCATAGGTTAATCCAGTGATCATCACGCTTGATAACAAGGTCAACTTGCGCGCCACCAGACGACCAGCTTGAATTAACGGAATGTATTCCCTCGATTTTAAGCGCCTTTTTGATTTGACTGACGTGTTTCAAACAAATCGTTTCGAAGTTGAACCCTGCCCAGGAAATGTAGGATTGTGATTGAAAAAGTGTCTTCCAAAAATGTTCCCCTTGATTTTTGTTGGATTCCATAAACTTTAAGTAGAATCTGGAATATTCATCTGATAGACGGTACAAGGTGTTTTTTGTTTTTTTATTCAATGCGGTATATTTTGAAACAAATCCGGAAGCGATTAGCTCTTTCAAAGCTCGCGTAAATGCCCCGCCAGTATGAAGATTGGATTGAGAAATCAATTCTTCTCGTGTTGCTCCTTTGTTGACCTGAGCCAATGATCGAACAATCGAAATATGTGATGAGGAATGCGTAAATAGGGATTCAAATATCTCCTCAAATTCATTGACTAAATCACCATTGGAATCGAAGCACAAACGCTGTATCGCTTGAACAACACTTTCTCCTTTTTCGATTTTATTCAAATAATGAGGGATTCCTCCGATAGCGATGTAAAGATGCAAGATGTGGTAGTTTCCCCAATGGATATTTTTGCTTTCTAGAAATGCTTTTGTTTCATAAAGGGTAAATGGATTTATGTGCAATTTATAAGTGATTCGTGCGTGTAGACTCCCTTTGTTTGATATAACATTCTGAACCATATAAGAAGCAGCAGAACCGCAAACCACGATAATTAAATCTTTTCGTTTTTCGCAGAATGTATTCCAAAAATGGCCAAAATACATTCTGAAATCTGACTTGTGTGTATCAAGCCAGGGCATTTCATCGATGAAAATCACTTTCTTTTCCTTTCCGCGCAATCCATTGATGTATTTTTTTAATAATTCAAACGCTTCTTTCCAGGACTTTGGACGGTCTTCTTCAACAAAACGAGCTGATACTTTTTTTAGTTCATCAAAGAAGATGTCAAGTTGTTGTTCTTTTTCTCCTTGAAATAATCCAGAAACCTCAAACTTGATGTGTTCTTTATATATGTTGCGAATTAGAAAAGTTTTTCCAACGCGGCGTCTTCCATAAACTGCAATTAGTTCTGAATCATTTGATTGTAATGATTTCAGTAATCGATTTATTTCGTAAATCCTACCTACCATTTTGATTTAATTACTTGCCAAAAGTAACAAAAAAACAAAGATATGGCAAGTGAATATTTAATGTAAATCCCTGAAATGATAAAATTAATTGCTTGCCAAAAGTGTTAAAAAAATTGAGATTTGGCAAGTAAATATTTTGAATAATTTAAAAAATATTCTCAGAAAACCTTCCAAACCCCAGTGCCAGGGGTAGGAGCCGTTATTTGAATGAGTTCCTTAGAGGTTGGATGAGTGAAACTAATTTTCCGAGCATGTAGGCAGATAGACCCATCCTCGTTAGAGCGTTTTGCACCATATTTTAAATCGCCTTTGATGATGCATCCGATAGCAGCTAATTGCGTTCTGATTTGATGGTGTCTGCCGGTTTCTAAGGCTATTTCCAATAAATGATACCGCTCACTGGATTGAATTAATTTGTAAGATAAAACAGCCTCTTTGGCACCATTCGTTTTTGCATCAACGACATAACTCTTATTTTGACTTTCGTTTTTTCGGAGAAAATGAATCAATCTTCCTTCTGGTTCCGCAGGTTTTTTTTCAACAATCGCCCAGTAAACTTTATTGGTTTCTTTTTCTCTGAATTGAGCGTTGAGTCGTTCCAAGGCTTTGCTTGTTCTTGCAAAAATGACTGCGCCACTAGTTGGTCGATCCAAACGATGAACCACACCACAAAAGACATTTCCGGGTTTGTTGTATTTTTCTTTCAGGTAAGCTTTAATTGAATCGGGTAGGGTAGCATCACCCGTTTTGTCGCCTTGAACGATTTCAGAAGGAAGTTTATTGATAACGAGTAGGTGATTATCTTCGTATAAAATCCGATCTTGAATCATTCGTGATTAGCTTGGTTGTATTTCTTATT